>JAPWUW010000316.1 GCA_028275325.1 Anaerolineae bacterium
GGGTGGGAGAGGCAAACGCAGCTTGACAGGCTGCCCGTTGGCTCGATAATGGGGTACCATAATGCTCGCTTTGCGTGGGAGGAGGTGCAAGGTGGATTACGGCCGCGCTTTCGTTTTCATGTTTCGGGACCGCGACTGGCCAGTTAAGATCGTCCTCGGCGGCGTCTTCATGCTCCTCAGCTCCATCCTGGTGGGGATCCCGTTTGTGCTCGGCTACGCCCTGGAACTGTTGCGCAACGTCATCGAAGGGCGGGACGAGCCTTTGCCAGCCTGGGATAACCTGGGGGAGAAGTTCGTGCAGGGGCTCATCCTCCTTGCGATCCTCGCGCTGCTTGCGCTCCCGCTCATGCTCGGCGGCTGCATCGCGGGGGTCTTCCAGCGGCTGGCAAGCTCCACGCGCGTCGAAGGCCTGGCTATCCTCTTCGGCCTGGTTGCCGCCTTCGTCTGGCTGCTCTTTGCGCTTTACGCCATCGCCTACTCCCTGTTCGCGCCGGCGTTTGTCGTCCGCTACGCCGTCACAAAGGAGTTCGGGCCAGCCTTCAACATCCGGGCGGCATGGTCTGTCCTGCGGGCCAACACCGGCAATTACATCCTCATGCTCATCGTGGCCTACGTCGCTTCGCTTGTCTCAAGCCTGGGCACGATCCTTTGCTTCATAGGGGTGTTCCTCACCGGCTTTTGGGCCTACCTCGTGTACGCCCACCTGCTCGGCCAGTACTACCGCGTCTATATGGCTGGCAGCGGCCCGTTACCAACCGTTGCCACAGTCTAGCTTGCGCCACTATGGCCATACGGCCCCTGCCCTTGTTTTGACAGCGGCCACATGGCGAGACATACTTTTGCCTGGAGGGGTGGCGCTGGGCAGCCTGGTCGGGCTCCTATGTGGGGTTTCTGCCTGCCCGGAGATGCTCTTTTGAGAGGGCGCTGCAGCCTCAGGCTGCACGTCGTTCATGGGTTGTGCTGGACCTGCGAACATAAGACGAGAGAGGGGTAGAAAATGGCGAGGGTGAACCAGGGGCAGGGCATGCTCATCGAGGTCAATAACCTCAAGACCTACTTCTTCCTCGATGAGGGCACGGTCCGCGCGGTCGATGGCGTCACTTTCGACATAAAGCGGGGCCAAACCTTGGGCGTTGTGGGCGAGAGCGGCTGCGGCAAAAGCGTCACGGGGCAATCGATCCTGCGCATCGTGCCGCACCCGGGCAGGATCGTGGAGGGCAGCATCCTCCTGCACCGCTACAAGGGCAACGGCGCAAGCGAGACGGAAACGGTCGTCGACCTCACAAAGCTGGACCCGATGGGCGACGAGATTCGCTCCATACGCGGCGCTGAGATCGCCCTTATCTTCCAGGAGCCGATGACTTCCTTCTCTCCTGTGCACACTATAGGCAACCAGATCATGGAAGCCATCCTCCTGCACCAGGACGTGACCAAAGACGAGGCCAGAGAGATCGCCATAGACATGTTGCGCCACTGCGGCCTGCCGCGCGCTGACGATGTCATCAACCGCTACCCCTGGGAGCTCTCGGGCGGCATGCGCCAGCGGGCCATGATCGCCATGGCCCTCTCCTGCCGGCCAAGCCTTCTCATCGCCGACGAGCCGACAACGGCGCTCGATGTGACCACCGAAGCCCAGATCCTCACCCTGATGCAGGGCCTGCAGGAAGAGATGGGCATGGCCATCATGTACATCACGCACAACCTTGGCGTCATCGCCGAGATGGCCGAAGAGGTGATCGTGATGTACCTGGGCAAGGTAGTGGAGCGCGCCGACGTGGATTCCCTTTTCTACGACCCGAAACATCCGTACACGCGCGCTCTCCTGCGCTCGATCCCCAAAATTGGGCGCCGCAGCCGCGTGCGGCTGGATACCATTGAGGGCATGGTGCCGGATCCATACAACATCCCACCTGGCTGCACGTTCCACCCGCGCTGCCGCAGCTTTATGCCTGGCATATGTAACGTCATTGAGCCGCAGATGGTGGATGCAGGCGGTGGGCACCTGGTGAGCTGCCATCTTTACGATGGCAAAGGCAAATGAGTTGAGGAAGAGTGCACATGGCTGGCGACAGCAAGAGTGGGGGCAACAGCACGCCAATCCTTGAGGTGCGCAACCTGAAGAAGCACTTCCCGATCACGCGCGGTTTCATGCGCCGCGTCGTTGGCCACGTCAAGGCCGTCGATGGGGTCACCTTCACCGTGCCGGAGGGCAAGACGCTTGGCCTCGTGGGAGAGAGCGGCTGTGGCAAGACGACAACCGGCCGCTGTATCCTGCGCGCCATCCAGCCCACCTCCGGCGAGATCATTTTCTACGACCGCAACCTTGGCCCCGTGAACGTTGCCGAGGCCGATAAGGAAACGCTGCGGCAACTGCGGCGCAACATGCAGATGATCTTCCAGGACCCGTATTCCTCCCTCAACCCGCGCATGACCCTCCTGGACATCGTGGGCGAGCCGCTTGTAGTGAACAAGGTGTGCAAGGGCAAGGAGCTTGAGGAGCGCGTGGCGGAGCTCTTGCGGCTGGTCGGCCTGCGGCCGGAATACATGCGGCGGTACCCGCACGCCTTCAGTGGTGGCCAGCGCCAGCGCATTGGCATCGCGCGGGCGCTCGCGCTCAACCCGCAGCTTGTCGTCTGCGACGAGCCAGTGTCGGCGCTGGATGTGTCCATCCAGGCCCAGACGCTCAACCTCCTGCAGGATCTGCAGGAACAGTTCCACCTCTCGTACCTCTTTATCGCGCACGACCTCAGCGTCGTCGAGCACGTGAGCGACGCTGTGGCCGTCATGTACGTCGGCAAGCTCGTCGAGACGGCGGAAACGGAAGAGCTGTACCTCAACCCGCTGCATCCATACACGGAGGCGCTCCTTTCTGCGGTGCCGCGCCCGGACCCGCGGGCGGAAAAGGAGCGCATCATCCTCACCGGTGAAGTGCCAGACCCAGCAAACCCGCCCTCTGGCTGCTACTTCCACCCGCGCTGCCGGTACGCGCAGCCGATCTGCAGCCAGGAGGAGCCGCCGCTGCGCGAGGCAAGGCCCGGCCACTTCGCCGCCTGCCACTTTGCGGGTGAGCTCAGCCTGAGGGGGGTACTATAGGCCGCCGGACGATTCTCTCGCGCCGGCGCCAGGCGCCTGAGCTCCTGTGCCCTAA
Organism: Anaerolineae bacterium; assembly: GCA_028275325.1. Classification (GTDB taxonomy): domain Bacteria; phylum Chloroflexota; class Anaerolineae; order DRVO01; family DRVO01; genus JAPWUW01. The sequence goes on from JAPWUW010000316.1 coordinate 3,149, forward strand.
TTGCGCCAAGGCCGTGCCGAGTCAGGCCACAGGGAGATGCCCGCACTGCGGCGCCATGCTGGCGCCGCCCGACCCGCCCTTGGTGAGCATGGCCCGCATCCTCTGCGGGCGCTTGCGGGGCAGCCGCGCCGCTCAGTGGCTTGGCACCGCCGGTAGGGTGCTCGGCCTGTACGCTGCCTGGCTCGCAAGCTGCGGCATCGGCCTGCTCAACCTGATCGCCATGCGCGAGGCTGTCCTTGACCTCTACGTAGCCCTGAGGCTGAGCAAGTGGGGCTACGGCGCCGTCGCCAACTGGTCGATGTTTCTCTTCGGGCTAGTTTGGCTCGT
>JAPWUW010000317.1 GCA_028275325.1 Anaerolineae bacterium
TTAGTGCTCTCATAGAGCGCCACCAGAGCCTGGCACTCACCACGCGGTATCTCGCTCACTCTGTCGCAGCTGAAGCCAGACGGAGGAGTGCTGGTTGGCGTCGCCGTTGCCGTTATTGTGGGAGTTACCGTTGGCGTGCTGGTTGGCGTCGGAGTGGCGCTCTCCGCCTGCGCCAGGGGCACCGCAAACTGGATCACGATCCTCTCCCAGCGCGCCAGAGTCTTGCCCAGGACCGACACTTCGACCGCCACCGGCACCTCAAGGCCACCGTAGAGAATCCACCACGGGTCGCGGAAAAAGTCGGCGTCCAGCTTGACGAAAGCTCTCACGTCTGCCCCTGGCCCAGCAAAACCGTAGAGCTTGAGAAGAAGCCCCACCGGCACGGCTGCCTTCACCTCTCCGCCAGCAGACAGCCTCGGCCGATTCCAGCTGAACCTGTTTGTCAGCCTGGAGACAGGCTCCCACCGGCCATCCTGCCACCTTGCCCCTGCTGCCGTGCTCAGCTCCTGCGTGGCGCCCATGACGAGGCCAGCATGCACTTTGCCCTCCACTGTCACGTAGATGGGCATCTCCACCGTGAAGACCACCGGAACTGGCCCGACAAACACTGTGATTGCCCCCAGGGGATAGCTGGCAATCCGCATCCGCCAGAGCGTCGCACGCTCCTCAAGCCCGCTTGTTATCTCCACCTGCGCCTTCTCGTTCGCCTCAGCCACGAAGTTGAAGTAGGTTATCTTCCAAAGGCTGATGTCAATGTCCAGGGAGATGCTGGGCTCAAACTCCAGCATCCCGTTTGCCCTCACCTGGTCGTCCCTCGTGCTCTGGTTTCCGTCCCTGTCGTAAAGGACCATGTCCTCAAGCCGGATGAGAAATTTCGTACCCTGGCCAGAGACTTCGCTCCCCAGGAGCTGCACCCCCTGGGCCTGGAAGGCCCCCTGCTGCACATCGGCGGGGGTGAAGGTGCGCCTTAGCCTTATTGACCCCTGCTCTATCGCCTCCTCCAGCGTCGCTGGCTCCGTGCGCAGCGTCACCTGCCCGCCAGATGTCTCCACGGCTGTCACCCTGCGCAGGAAGCCGTGCGGCGCCCTTGCCGATGGCCCGGCGACGATGACCTCCCCTGGCTGGACCTGCACAAGCTCGGCAGTGCTCTGGGAGAAGGTGATGGTCGAGCCGTCCTCCGAAACCGAGGCGAGTTTCTCCAGGGTTGACCCCGTGAGCACATTGGTGCTTTCGGGTATCACTGGTGGCAGTGGAGGACGCTCGTTGAGAACAAGCGGCAGGTGCGCCACGTACAGCGATTGCTCGTTTGCCGCTGCCGGCACCACCGCAAGGGCCAGGACCACCAGTGCCAACACCGCGCGGATTGCCAGCGAAATAGAACTCAGCCGCCGCATAGGTCACCTCCTTTCTTACGTCTGGCCTTCAGCCTTCGGCTGAGCCCAGCACCAAGGGCAAAAAGGCAACGCTCGATACAATAATAGCACAAATGGCTGCGTTGTCTTGAGGGTGGGACTCCACACCGGCAGCAGTCACTGACCAGTGGACCTTGTAGGTAGTGCCAAGGTTTGCCTGGGGAACGCCGAGCTGAAGGGTGATGCGAGCCTGGCCGAGAAAGGCCAGGTCAGGAAGCTCCCAGGTCACCTTGTTGCCGTCAACCGTCGCTGGCTGAGGAGTACTTGCGTCGTAGGTCAAGCCTTCGTCAAGACGGGCCTCAAGCACCGCCTCTGAGGCAGGGGTACGGCCGTGGTTGCTCACCTGCACGGAGACAGCCACAGCGCTGCCGGGGCGGGCGCCCACTGTCTGCGGAGCGCTCAGCCTTGCGTCCACGCCATCGGTCGTGGGGACGGCAAAGCTGTAGGATGCGCTGCCAGAGCCGTAGTAGCTGCTGGACAGCTCCGAAAGGGAGGCCGGTCTGCTGTAGAAGGGCATGCCCGGTGTCAGCACCTGGCCATCTCCGTTCACCAGGGCGTAGTAGAGATTAGAAGCGGAGAAGTTGAGGCCATCGCTCCAGGTGAGAATGGCGTGGCCGTCGGCGTCGGCAACGGCGGATACGAACCAGTTCCCAGTCCGGCTTGCGGCATAGACAGGCACTGGCCCAGCGACGCGGTTGTAGGCGGAGTCGAGCACCACGAAGTACAGGTGCCAGTCGGTCCAACTGACCAGGATTCGGCCATCACTCAACTCCGTGGCGTCCAGGCCAAGTGCGCGACCACTGCCGCTGTCTCCGTCCAGATCGGCTATCGGATGAACCACATCGCCATCGCTGTCCAGGACGGCGAACAACAAATCTGAAATGTCCCCGACCTCCAGGAAGGCAATAAGAGCGCGACCCCCGGCCACGGGGATAACGACCGGAGAGGAGTACCAACTGTCTCCCGGGACGCAATGAGTGAGCCTCGCCGGCGCTTTGAGTTCGTTTCCCCCGCCGTCCCTGATGGCGAAGTAGATATCCGCCACCGGCTGGCCATCCACGTATCCGTCGACACGCTCCCAGGCAAGCAGGAAGCGACTATCACCCGTGGCGGCAACTTGCAGCGAGTCATAGTCGGGGTAGTGATCCCAGCCGGTATTGCCAGTCAGGTTCACGGGCCCATAAATGGGCTCACCGGACCTGTCGAGCACGGCGAAATACAGGTTCTTTTTCGACCTGCCCGTCGCCGGATCGTACAGCCCGCGTCGCCAGAAAATACCGATCCTGCCATTGGGCGTGACAGCCACGGACACCTGGCATCTTGAGGCCTCCACACCCGGGGGTGCGGGGTCAGGGGCGCTCAGGCGGGAGATCGGCCGCGACTGCTTCCCAGAGCGGTCCAGCAGCATGTAGGCCGCGCTGTCTCCCTGCGGCCAGGCGTAAATCCAACCCCCGCCGGGCAGCTCCACAACTGCCAGGCTGCGCCTCTCGTAGAACCAGGGGTCACGGTACTTCTCAGAGAGGACAAGCCTCTCTCTTTGGCCATAAGGGTGAGCCAGGTACAGGTAGCGGTTCATCATCTCGCCCTCGTCCGCGGCGTAGACCTGGGCGAAGGGGGCGGGGACGGCGGGGCGCAGGTTGGCGGAAGCGCTCTTGCCCTCATCCCTGGAGGAGACAAAACGCACCCATATGTCGTCGTGGTCACCAACATTGGTAGCGCGCGGGGCATCCACCTGCACGGTGACCGTGACCACCGCGCCCTGGGCCACAGGGCCTGTATCCGGATTGCCGTCGCCGTTGCTGTCTCGCAATGGGGAGCCATCAGGGCCGAGAAGCCGCAGGGGCCAGGGAGACTGGTTCGTGGAGTGGGTCATGACCTCGAAGGTGTCCGTCCCCAGCTCGCCAGTGTTGCGGACAGGGAGCTGGAACGTCTCGGTTGACCCCGCAGCAGTGAACTGGCCCTGATCGGCCAGGGTGGGCGGCCAGATCCTGACCCTGGCCGAGGGGGCAGGGCGCACAAAGCGCAGGGCTGTGCCACTGGCAACGGGGCCCGATG
>JAPWUW010000318.1 GCA_028275325.1 Anaerolineae bacterium
TGGCTTGCGCAGCGCTGCGAGCTTACTTGGAGCCAAGCTGCGCGTCAAATGCGCGAAGCGTCACCTGCGCCCAGCGCGAGCACAAAGCGCAGCTCGCAGCGCAAACCAAGCTGTGGCAACATTTCTAAGGTGATGCAGCTGAGATAGCTGAGGCATACCGGGAGAAAGCTATGGAAGCCAGCGTAGCTGGGGACACCGTCGAGAGGGCAAGCGGGCACATTCTGCTGCATGTTTGCTGTGCTCCATGTGCGACGTACCCCGTGTTGTACCTGCGAGAGCTGGGCTATGAGGTGACGGCGCTCTGGTACAACCCGAACATCCAGCCTTGGAGCGAGCATGAGGCGAGGCGCGTTTGCTTGGCAAACTACGCACAGCAGGTGGGGATGCGCGTGCTGTGGGAGCCAGGGTACGAAGTGCTGGCCTTCCTGCGCTCGGTGGTTGGCTCCGAGGAGAAGGCTCGGCGTTGCCCTGTTTGCTACCGGCTCCGACTGGAAAGAACGGCCAGGCGCGCTGCTGAAGGCGGGTTTGCGGCTTTCACAACGACCCTGCTCGTAAGCCCTTATCAGGATGTGGCCGAGTTGTGCCGGTGTGGTGAGGAGCTCGCGCGCCTGTATTCTGTGCGCTTCCTGGCCCTGGATTTCCGCAAGGGGTGGGCCACACGAGGCAGGCTTGTTCGCGAATACGGACTGTACCGGCAGCAATACTGCGGCTGCCTGTTCAGTGAGTTCGAGAGGTATACCAAGTTGCCCATCGAACAAGCGGTTGTCGTGCACTATGAAAACAAGTGAATTCGACTACGAGCTTCCAGCTGAACTAATCGCACAAGAGCCAATTGAGCCGCGCGATGCCTCGCGTATGATGGTCCTGCATCGAGGCAGCCAGGCCATCGAGCACCGCACGTTCCGGGATCTGCCCCGCTACCTGCAAAGCGGAGACGTTGTGATCGTGAACCGCAGCCGGGTCATACCAGCACGGTTGCTAGCACAGAAGGTGCCCAGCGGGGGACGTGTGGAGCTTTTGCTCTTGCGGCACCTGGGCGATCATCTCGGGTGCCACGAATGGGAAGCGCTAGCGCGCGGGCGGCGCATCCGGCCCGGCATGAACCTGCAGCTTGTCACAGCTGAGGGCCAGGTTGTGGGAGAAGTGCAGGTACTGAAACAAGACCCTGAGACAGGCACATGGCAGATCCGGCTCGCTGGCGTGCGGGAGGAAGATCTAGCTGCGGTCGGCCAGGTGCCCCTGCCGCCGTACATCCGCAAGCCACTCAAAGATCCAGAGCGTTACCAGACTGTTTACGCCAGCGTCCCTGGATCAGCAGCCGCGCCCACTGCTGGGCTGCACATAACGCCAGAGATCCTGCGAGCACTGCAGGACCAGGGCGTGGAGGTGTGGCCCGTGACCTTGCACATCGGGCTTGACACGTTCCGGCCAGTCCGCACTGAGGACGTGAGCCAGCACGTGATGCATGCCGAGTGGTGCGAGCTCCCGGAAGAAACGGCTGACGCAATAAACCGCGCCAAAGTGCAGGGGCGCCGTGTCGTGGCTGTGGGCACTACGGTCGTGCGCACCCTCGAGACAGCGGCACAGGAGGCGGCACGAACTGGCGCCAACACGGTGGTGGGGCCGTTCGCTGGCGAGACGCGCCTTTTCATCACCCCGGGGTACGCATTCCGCGTTGTCGACGTGCTGCTGACTAATTTCCACTTGCCGCGCTCCACGTTGCTCATGCTTGTGTGCGCGTTTGCCGGGCGGGATTTCGTTCTGCGCGCCTACCGGGAGGCGATCTCGCAGCGCTATCGGTTCTACAGCTTTGGAGACTGCATGTTAATTCTTTGAGCATGGGCCAATGTGCTCAGGCTGGGGGCTCAAGCCATACCTTGAAAGTTCGCAGGTCAAACGGCCTATAAGAGAACGCCAGCTCGTGGCCGTCAAAGCTCACGGGTTGCTCGTCCTGCTCCAGTAGGTTGACTTCGACAGCGCGGCGGATGCGCGGCCCGAATATAAGGGTGGCCCGGCCGCGCTGCCCGAATGCCTCGTAGGCCCGGACTATTAGGGCATCGTCGTCCTCTGCCTTCTTGATGGTCTCCACCACGATGTTGTTGCTTGCGGAGCGCAGGAAGGACCAGGTCAGGGGGAGGGCACCGTCGCCTTGCCCAGCTAGGCAAGGCTGGAGGGGGATGTTGAATGCCACCGCCTGCTGCAAAGTGCCGTTGCGCCAATCCCCAGCATGCGGGTAAAGCGAGTAGCTGAAAAGATGCTGGCCCTGATCTGCCTCGGGGTCTGGAGAAGTGGCGCACTTGATGAGAGTGAGCCGCAGCACGTTGTCCCTGGCGTCGTAGCCGTACTTGCAATCGTTCAGGAGACTCGCGCCGTAGTCCCCCTCGGAAAGGTCGGCCCAGCGCTGTGCCGGCACCTCGAAGCGCGCATAGTCCCAGCTCGTGTTCCAGTGGGTGGGCCGCTCTATGGCGCCAAACTGAATCTCGTAGGTGGCCCGGTGCGTGTGCACAGCGAGCGGGAAGGCAACCTTGAGCAAGAGGTGGCGCTCATGCCAGTCCACCCAGGTATGGAAGTCGAGCCGTGGGCACTCTGCCTGAAGCGTGATGCGCTGGACGATTCGAGAGGATCGAAACGACTTCTGCCACTCCACAGTGGCTCGCAAAGGCCCGGATTCCAGCACGCGCAGCTGCGCTGGCTCGTCCAGCACCCATCGCTTTTCCTGATAGAATATGTCGATGTTCCAGGCGTCGTTATTGAGGGGCTTATCCTCAAAGACCTGGAACTCATTGCCGACCGCGCCATCGGCAAGCACTTCCCGGCTCGCCCTTTTGTCCCACACGCTGATGAGCCTCCCAGCGGCATCTAACCTAACGCGCAGGTACTCGTTCTCCAGCTCCTGAGCGGACGCATGAACGCTCTTTGCTGCCGACTGATCTGACGGGTTCACAGTTGCTAAGCGATAGGCGCGCCATCCGTACGGTGGCACCTCCTCGGGCAAGACAAGCAGCTCGGCCTCGCCCTCCGTGCCGCAAGCAACCTGGAACGGGAGCAGGCTGCCGTCCTCCTGTACAGGGAGCTCGCGGGAGGGATCCACTCCGGGCAAAGCAACGGGCTCGTGGCGCGGGAACGGGGCAGGGTTGTAAAGAATGAGCCAGCGGCCTTCTCTGGCGATGGCTCTGCTGAGCCGCAAGAGAGCCTGAGAGCTTGCTGCTTCTGCCAGGGCAAAGACGTGCTGGTACTGTAAGTTGCTCTCTTCGTACACCTCCCCGATGGAGGAACCCGGCAGGATGTCATGAAACTGATTGAGCAGTATGAGCTGCCATCCCTCGTTAAACTGGGCCTGAGGGTACGGCGCTCCCAGCCAGTGCGCTGCTGCAGCAAGAGCCTCGGCTGTGTGGTACAGGACCTCAGCCTTGCGATTGTTGCGCTTCGTGCGCCCTTGGGAGGTGTAGGTGCCGC
>JAPWUW010000319.1 GCA_028275325.1 Anaerolineae bacterium
TGGCCTGGTTTCGCGGCCGTATTTGCGGCGGTGCCCGCGATGACGACACCGACTACACGGTGCTTGGGCTGCACATTCTGGAGGAGCACGGTCCTGCTTTCCGCACGGAGGATGTCGGGCAGGAGTGGCTGAGCCATCTGCCCTACCTGCAGGTGTACACTGCCGAGCGCGTCGCCTACGCGAACCTCGTTGCCGGGCTTGAGCCTCCGCAGACGGCCCTGTGGCGCAACCCCTACCGGGAGTGGATAGGCGCGCAGATCCGGGCCGATATCTACGGCTACGTGTGCCCTGGCCGGCCCGAGGAGGCAGCGGAGCTTGCATACCGCGATGCGCGGCTCTCGCACGTGAAGAACGGCATATACGGCGCCATGTGGGCCGCCGCTACAATCGCCGCGGCGTTTGTGGTCCGCTCTCCGCTTGAGGCAGTGGAGGCAGGGCTCTGCCAGATCCCGGCCGGCAGCAGGCTCGCGCAGGCGCTGCGCGATGTGATCTCCTGGGCACAGGCAGATGCGAGCTGGGAGGAGACGCTGGCCAGGGTGCAGGCAGCCTACGGCGGTTATCACCCTGTGCACACGATCAACAACGCCTGCGCCGTCGCTCTGGCCCTGCTTCATGGCGGCGGGGATTTCGCGCGAACCGTCACGACGGCAGTCATGTGCGGGTGGGATACGGATTGCAACGGCGCCACAGCCGGCAGCATTCTCGGCGCCATGGTGGGGGCCAGGGCTCTGCCGAGGGAGTGGGTCGAGCCGCTTGGCGACAGGTTAGAGAGCGCCGTGCACGGGTTCGCCAACTTGCGCATCAGCCAGCTTGCCGAGCGCACCTTGGCGCAGGCGAGGCTTTGCCTGCGGGAGGGGCCGGCGTGAGCAAGGTTCTGGTCGTGGGCAGCATCAACATGGATCTTGTCATGCGCGTGCCGCGCTTCCCCCAGGCGGGCGAGACCCTCACTGGCGGGGCTTTTGCCGTCGTTCCTGGCGGCAAGGGCGCAAACCAGGCGGCAGCAGCCGCGCGGCTGGGCAGTGAGGCCCGGCTTGTGGGGGCTGTCGGCGCCGATCAGTTCGGGGAGGCGGCGCTTGCCAACCTGCAGCGCCAGGGCGTGGATGTGGCGGCCGTGCGGCGCCTTCCGGACGCGCACACCGGAGTGGCCATGATCATCGTCGAGCCGGGCGGGCGCAACACAATCCTTGTTGCCTCTTCCGCCAACGGCGAGCTGCGCGCGACCGACGTGCAGGCTGAGGCCCCTCTGTTTGCCTGGGCCAATATCCTCGTCTTGCAATGCGAGGTGCCACTGGAAGCAACACTTGCCGCAATAAGGCTGGCGCGGGCGAACGGCCGGCCGGTTCTTTTCAACGTGGCACCGGCTCCCGCAGAGCTGCCAGAGGAAGCGCTGGCTGTGGACTGGGTGGTCGTGAACGAGCAGGAGGCCGCAGCGCTGACCGGGATACTGCCGGCCGATGTGCCCAGTGCCCTCGAGGCGGCCCTGGCGCTGCGGCGGCGCGGAGCACAGCAGGCGATCGTCACTCTCGGGGCTCTGGGGTGCGTATACGCCGGCAGGGAGGGCACGGGGCACATCCCGGCGCCGCAAGTGGAAGCTGTGGACACTACTGCGGCAGGCGATGCCTTTGTGGGCGCGCTGGCAACAGCTCTAGCGCGGGGGGAGCCGCTCTCGGAAGCGCTCCTTTACGCCAATTGCGCTGGAGCGCTGGCCGTCACAAAGCTGGGTGCGCAATCATCCCTGCCCGATGCGGCCTCTGTGGCTGCACTGCTGCGGCAGTTCCGGGGCGAGTGAGGGCAAGGGAAGGAGGCTTTTGGGGATGAAGATAGGCTTTCTTACTGCCTGCTTGCGGCAGACGCCATTGCAGGAGATCATCCGCTGGGCGGGGAAGGCGGGGTTCCGGGCGCTTGAGCTCTCGGCCAACCCTCCGCGAGGGGGGCAGGCGCGGCCGAACGAGCTGGATGTGCTTGCGCTGGGGCCAAAGGAGGCAGCGGCGCTGAGGGAGGCCTGCGAGGCGCAGGGCATTGAGATCTCCTGCCTCACTTATTGCGACAACAACCTCGCTGCCGACGAGGCTCGCCGCCGCGAGGTGCACGCTCACCTGCGGCGGGTCATCGATGCCGCGGCGCTGCTTGGCGTGCGGGTTGTGAGCACGTTCGTCGGGCGGGATGAGCACCTGCCGCTGGCCGAGAACGTGCAGCTTGCCGCCACAGTGCTGCCGCCGCTCCTGGACTACGCGGGCGAGCGCGGGGTGCGCCTGGCGATCGAGAACTGGCCCGGCGTGGGGCTGCAGTGCGAGGGGCTCATCGGCAACATCTTCATGTCGCCAGTGGTGTGGGAGGAGCTTTTCTCGCTCCTGCCGCATGAGAACTTCGGCCTCAACTTCGACCCAAGCCACCTTTACTGGCAGGGGATCGATTACCTGCAGGCCGCGCGGACCTTCGCCAAGCGCATTTTCCACGTCCACATAAAGGACACCGAGATCCTGACTGGTGAGCTGCAGCGGGGCGGCAGCCTCCTGCCGCGGCGCTGGTACCGCTACCGGCTGCCGGGCTACGGCGCCATCCAGTGGCCGCAGTTCATCTCGACCCTGCGCGAGGGCGGCTACGATGGCGCGCTCAGCATCGAGCACGAGGACCCCGTCTGGTCCGGAGAGGAGGAGCGGGTCCGCGAGGGACTGGTGCTGGGGCTCAAGTACCTTTCGACCTACGTTGCCTGAATGGGGGGTGGGAAATGGTGGCTTTGCGCTCGCATCACATCGCCGTGGCCACGCCGGATCTCCAGCGGCTGCTTGCCTTCTACACCGGGACGCTTGGGCTGCGGGTTGTCGGGCGGCTGGGAGAGAATATCGCCTTCGTCGATATTGGGGGCACCCGCCTGGAGCTCATCGAGAGGCCTGAGGCGCAGGAGCCGCAGGAGGAGCTGCGCAAGGGCCTCCTGCACATCGCCTTCGAAGTGGATGATGTCCAGCGCGCATACGAGGAGCTGCGCTCGCGCGGGGTGGAGTTCCACATTCCGGCCAAGGAGGCGCGCCCCGGCCTCTGGGTCGCCTTCTTCCGCGACCCGGATGGCAATGTGCTGGAACTTTTCCGCGCCACTCCCGAGGCGCTCTCGTAGGAGAAAGGAAGAGGATGGCCGCACCTCATGCCCCGCAACCGGATTTCGAGCGCTTCTTGAAGGCGCTGCGCCGGGAGGAGCCGGATAGGGTGCCGCTCTCGGAGCTCCTCATGGATGCGGAGGTGAAGGAGGCGTTCCTGGGGCGGCCGGTGGTCAGCGTGGCGGATGACGTTGAGTTCTGGTACCGCGCTGGCTACGACTACATCGGGCTGCCACCGCGCTTTTCCTTCGGGGAGTTCTGGCGTGGGGCCCCTCTGCAGGATGGGGTGGCGCGTTACGAGCGCCACTGGAGCCACGAGCACGAGGGCGTCGTGCGGGACTGGGCGGATCTTGAGGC
>JAPWUW010000041.1 GCA_028275325.1 Anaerolineae bacterium
TCCGTCTTGCCGACGCCGGTTGGCCCAAGGAATATGAAGGAACCGATGGGCCGGTTCGGGTCCTGCAAACCAGCACGAGCGCGGCGCACCGCGTTGGCCACCGCTTGTATGGCGTGGTCCTGGCCAATGACGCGCTGGCGCAACCGCTCCTCCATGCGCAGGAGCTTTTGCACCTCGCTCTCCAGCAGGCGAGAGACAGGTATGCCTGTCCACTCAGCGACGATCTCAGCGATGTCGTCCTCGTCAACCTCTTCTTTGAGCAAGCCACCGTCCTTCTGGAGCTCAGCCAGTGCCGCCTCTCGCTGCTCAAGCTCATGCTGCAGCTGAATCAGCTCCCCGTACCGCAGGCGAGCCGCTGTCTCCAGGTCCCCCAGCCGCTCGGCCCGTTCCGCCTCTGCCCGAGCCCGCTCAATGCGGTCCTTGATGTCGCGGATAGCCTGGATTGCCGCCTTCTCCTGCTGCCAGCGGCGATGCAGCTGCTCGCGCTCAACCTGGAGCCGCTGGAGCTCTCCCTCGAGCTTGGCGAGACGCTCCTTGGATGCCGGGTCCGTCTCCTTGCGCAGCGCCTCCTGCTCCACCTGCAACTGCAGAATGCGCCGCTCTATCTCGTCCAGCTCCGCCGGCATGCTGTCTATCTCCATGCGCAGCCTAGCTGCAGCCTCGTCCACCAGGTCGATGGCCTTGTCGGGCAGGAACCGGTCGCTGATATACCGGTGCGAGAGGACCGCCGCCGCCACCAGCGCACTATCGCTGATGCGCACACCATGGTGGACCTCGTAGCGCTCCTTGAGCCCGCGCAAGATGCTGATCGTGTCCTCAACGGAGGGCTCAGCCACATAAACTGGCTGGAACCGCCGCTCCAACGCCGCATCCTTCTCGATGTGCTGGCGGTATTCATCCAGGGTGGTGGCGCCAATGCAGCGCAGTTCCCCGCGCGCAAGCATTGGCTTGAGCATGTTGCTCGCATCCATTGCGCCCTCGGCAGCACCAGCGCCAACCACAGTGTGAAGCTCGTCGATAAAGAGCACGATGTTTCCCTGCGATTCGCTGATCTCCTTGAGAACAGCCTTCAGCCTTTCCTCGAACTCACCGCGGTACTTGGCCCCGGCTATAAGTGCTCCCAGGTCCAGCGCAATGATCCTGCGGTTCTTGAGGCCCTCAGGCACGTCCCCATTCACTATCCGCTGCGCGAGGCCCTCAACGATGGCCGTCTTGCCCACACCCGGCTCCCCGACGAGCACAGGGTTGTTCTTGGTGCGCCGCAGCAGGATCTGGATCACGCGCCGGATAAGCTCGTCGCGCCCGATCACAGGGTCGAGCTTGCCCTGAGCGGCCATAGCAGTGAGGTCCCGCCCGTAACGCTCAAGCGCCTGATACTTGCCCTCAGGGTTCGGGTCCGTAACACGCTGCCTGCCGCGGACCTGCGCCAAAGCCTGCAGGATGCGGTCGCGGGTGATGCCGTGGCGGCGCAGGAGCTCTGAGATGCGCCCTGCAGTCGGGCTGAGCATTGCCAGAAGCAAGTGCTCAGTGCTCACGTATTCATCTCGCATCGCCTGGGCTTCCTGAAGAGCGTTGCGCAGGACGGCGTCGAGGTCGCGCGAGATGTAAAGCTGCGTAGCCCCGTAGGCGCTCGGCAGTCGCCCCAGTTGCGCCTGCACATCCCGCCTCAAGGGCTCAATGGGCTGACCCATCTTCGCGAGCACCTGCGGCACGACACCATCCGCCTGCCCCAGCAGCTGCTCCAGCAAATGCTCTGGCTCGATCTGCGCATGTGCGCGCTCGCGCGCAAGCTCTTGCGCGCCAATGATCGCTTCTCTTGCTTTCTCAGTGAACTTATTGAGATCCATGTTAATTCCTCCGCATGTTCCAAAGTGTCAGACGTCTACAAGCCACTGCACCTTCCCAGCGTTCAATAGCGAAGCAAGGCGGCAATCGGTGCTGGGTGCTGAGGTTTCTGGTCGGAAGTGAGCACATAGAGCTCTGCTCCCTGCCGAATCGCCTCGTGGAAGGCTGCCTCCACCGCATCTGCCAGCCGCTCCATCGGGATGCCGCAGATGGGGCACTCGCGTGGAGAAGCGGCCATGAAGCCGCACTGAGGGCACCGCACCCCTGGCTCCGCGTAGTCCTCGTGGACAATGATGGCCCGGACTCTGCCCTGCTGCATTAGCGCAAGCGTGTCCTCAAGACCTGTCGTACCGCCCTCGCCCTTGGCAGCGGCCGTCACCGCTTCCGCGAGCAGCTTCGCCTTGCGCTCCTCATCCAGCCGCTGCACGAGCGCCAGCACTCGCTCCTCCAGCTGCTCGAAGGGCTCGTCCAGATCGGCGGAGAAGGTGGCCAGAACCTGATCCTCGACCGACTTGGGCAGGAACTCCCGGAACGCCTCGACATTCTCCTCCGTCCCACCCAGGAGCAGTCCCTGGCAGCCAGCCTCCTCGAACCACCGCACAAGCATCGCCGCTGCCTGGCGCATATTCCGCGCCGCGATTTCATCCGCTCGCCGCTGGAAGGCCGAGCTGCCTCTGCCCTCTCCCTGCTTGTGGCGCTTCACCTCCTCGCCTGCGAAAGCGGCCACCTCCTCCAGGACGCCCTGCGCGAAGCGATAGAGCCGCATCCTCTCCTTATCCACCAACGCCACGCCGTATGTGAGGAAACCAAGCGCTGCATTCACAAGTGGGCGCAGGTAGGGCTCCTTGCCAAGGTAAGCCGCATCCGGCACAGGCACCTGCAAGGCGAAGACCTCCCACAGACCATAGCGCTCGCTGCTGAAAACGGCGACGCCGCGGGCCTGCCAATCAAACTCAAGCTCAAAGTAACGCTCTATCCTCTCGACATCCTCTGGCACCTCCTCTCGCCACGGGTCGAGGACGTGCCGCAGGGCAATCCGGCATTCATCCTTCAGCCTCTTGCTCGGATCCGTGTGCAGGTACACGCTGAGGATATCTCTGCGCTCACTCCTGATTCGCGCAAGCCTCTCTATGTCCTTTCGCTCCACCATTGCTCACCTCCAGCTCCGTCTGTGTCCGCCGGCAACGGCGGGCTGAACGGCATGACATGCCCCCGCGTGGCTCGTGCCAGGGCCTGGCGCAGCCTCGCTATCTCCGCGAGCAGCTCGCGCTCCCGCTCGGCCATCTCTGCACGCAGGGCTTGCATCTGCTCCGTCATGTTGAGAATGACCTCAACGCCGGCAAGGTTGACCCCGAGCTCGTTCATGAGCCTGGTTATCAACCGAATCCGCTCGAGATCCTGCTCGCTGTAGAGCCGCCTGTTCCCCTTGGTCCGCTGCGGCCTCACGAGCCCCAGGCTCTCATAGTGGCGGAGCGTCTGCGGGTGCAGATTCACCAATCTTGCCGCTATGCTGATCACGTATTTTGGCTCATCGTGTGGCGCAAACTGTGCCACGACTAACGACCTCCTTCCATCAGCTAAGCGGCTCTGCCGCGCAACCTGCCAAGCTCTCTCAGGAGCTCTTTCTCGCGCTCCGTCAGGTTCTGCGGCAAGACCACCTTCACCTTGGCATACAGGTCACCGCGCTCGCCCGGGCTGCGCAACTTGGGCATACCCTGCCCACGCAGCCTGAAGACCCGGCCATTCTGCGTCTCCGGCGGAATCGTGAGCCGCAGCTGGCCGTCAGGCGTGGGCACAAGGACGCTCCCCCCCAGCAATGCCGTGAAAAGGTCAACCGGCACCTCCGTGTATAGGTCGTCGTCCTTGCGCTCGAACCGCGGGTCGGGCAGTACCTTGATCCGCAGGTAGAGATCCCCAGGCGGACCACCAGCGGGACCAGGGGCGCCTTGGCCGCGCAGCCGCACCCGCGACCCTGTCTTCACCCCAGCAGGTATCGTGGCCTCGATCTGCTTGCCATCGATGCTGATGATGCGCTTTGTCCCGGTGAATGCCTCCTGCAATGTGATCTCCACCTCGTGCTCGAGGTCCTGCCCTCGGCGCGGCATTTGCGTGGAGGTCCGCCGGCGAGTGCCAGTGCCAACGCCCATGGAGCCGAACAACGCCTCGAAGAAATCCGAAAAGCCGCCGAAACCGCCGAGGTCCTCAGCATCAACTTCAGTGGTGTACACCCGCTGCGCCCCTGGCCAACCGGCGAACCACTGGCTCCAATCGAACGCGCCAGCATCGCCGCCCATCCGCTGCCATTGCTCGTAGCTCTGGCCAAGCTGATCGTACTTACGGCGCTTTTCAGGGTCAGAGAGTACCTGGTAGGCTTCGTTTATCTCCTTGAACTTCTCAGCCGCCGTTTTGTCACCAGGGTTCACATCCGGGTGATACTTGCGCGCCAGGCGACGGTAAGCCTTCCGGATTTCCTCCTCACTTGCGTTTCGGTCCACACCCAAGATCTTGTAGTAGTCCTTGTACTCCATGAGCCCGCCAGACCTCCTTAGCCGCCAGAAATTATAACGCCTCTGCGGATAGATGTCAACTTACCTGCGCCATATCGACTCAACTGGTTCAAGAGCGCCATGCATACCTTGTGGCCCGGCCATGCTCAAGAGGAGCGGGTGCCAGCGTGTGCTGCCGGCTCCCCCTTGGCGGCATGCTGACGCAGGAAAAGCCGGCGGAGCCTTTTGCTGCCCAGCCCCCGCCACTGTATGCTTCTTCTTGCAGTGAATCTGGTGCACGCTGGCGTGGCAATGACCGTGCAACGTGACCCGGAGTACTCCTTCAGGCGGGTGGCGTTGAGCGCGCTCGTCGCGCTCTGGCTGGGGCTTACTTTGCTTGCCGTCGGGCTTGTGTTCAGCCTCAGCTCTCGCAGGGCAGATCTCGTCCTTAGCGCCTTGGAAGGCCCAGGTGGCTCGCGGCCGAGCCTGCAACTAGCAGCAACCAGCACACAGCCCACGCCAGTGTCCCCGTGCGAGCTGCCCCCATACCTCACTCCCACCCCTGAGGTGGCGACGGCTACCCCATCCCCTATTCCGGAAGCGCCGGCCCCGGCGGGGCCACCTACAAGGCTTGTCATTCCGAGCATCAGCGTCGATGTGCCGGTTGTCCCCGTGGGATGGCATGAGGAGCTGGTGAACGGCGTGCGGCTTATGGTGTGGGATGTGGCCGATTACGCTGCTGGTTGGCACAAGACGTCCGGCGTGCCTGGTGGCGGCACCAACATTGTCATCTCCGGCCACCACAACATTCGCGGCTCTGTCTTTCGAGATCTGGCCACTCTTCAGGGCGGGGACGTAGTTATCCTCTATGCCGGGGAGAAGGCCTTCAAGTACGTCGTGAACGCTGTCTTCATTTTCCCCGAGAAGGGCATGCCGCTTGAGGTCCGGCAGGAAAACGCCCGCTGGATCGCGCCAACGGAGCGGGAGCAGCTCACGCTTGTGACCTGCTGGCCGCACGACAACAACACCCACCGCGTCATCGTCGTGGCCTATCCGGCAGGCTGAACGGCTGCCCACGCCGCGAGGCAGGCGCTAGTCCACGACGAGCACGGCCACTCCCTGGAGCCTGCCCTGCCGCATTCTGGCCAGGGCCTCATTTGCCTCTGCTAGCTTGAAAAG
This sequence comes from Anaerolineae bacterium, assembly GCA_028275325.1. Classification (GTDB taxonomy): domain Bacteria; phylum Chloroflexota; class Anaerolineae; order DRVO01; family DRVO01; genus JAPWUW01. The sequence goes on from JAPWUW010000041.1 coordinate 5,511, forward strand.
CTGCACCTGCGTGCGCACTGGCACCTGTGGCGCCAGCTGCAGGAATTCCTCGCCGTCGCGCCGCGTCAGGTTCGCCACCGAGCGCAGAACCCGCTCCTCCCACAACAGGCGGTACGGGAAGGAGGGGATAGCGCTCATGTGTATCCCGGCGCAGACCACCGTCCCGCCCTTGCGCACAGCGCGCAGAGCGGAGATGACAAGTTCCCCGACGGGCGCAAAGACTATTGCGGCATCCAGCTCCTCCGGTGCTGGCTCAGACGAATCGCCAGCCCATGTGGCGCCGAGCGAACGGGCAAACTCTTGCGCCTCCTCGTCGCCCGGGCGCGTGAAGGCATAAATGGCAACGCCCTGGTGCACGGCGACCTGCGACACAATGTGGGCAGCAGCCCCAAAGCCATAAATCCCGAGCCTGCGCACATCGTCCCCAGCCATGCGGTAGGAGCGGTAGCCGATGAGCCCCGCGCACAGGAGTGGCGCCGCCTGAGCATCGCTATAACCCTCAGGCAGCGCAAAACAGAAGCGCTCATCCGCAACCGCATACTGCGCATAGCCACCGTCGACAGTGTAGCCCGTGAACTTGGCCCGGTCGCAAAGGTTCTCCTGCCCGCGCTGGCAGTAGCGGCAGCTACCATCAACCGAGGCGAGCCAGGGCACACCCACACGTTCGCCCTGCCGAAAGCGCGTCGCTCCAGGGCCAGCCTTCGCCACGGTGCCGACGATCTCGTGCCCGAGAATGAGCGGCAGCTTTGGCTGCGGCAATTCGCCATCTGCAACGTGCAAGTCGGTCCGGCATACACCGCACGCGCGCACGCGCAGCAGCACCTGGCCAGGGCCGGGCTCGGGAACTGGCAGCTCCCGCATGACGAGTGGCTCGCCGATCGCCTCAAGCACCATCGCGCGCATCTTCTCCATTTTGTCCTTCACCTCAGGTGGCTCATCGGCCCCGAGAGAATTCGGGCCAGCGACCATTCTACCACGAAACACAGGGCTCCATCACCCGTGTCCTGAGCGCCCGCCGCGCCGTTGCGGCGCCACGACACATGCAAAACTCTTGCTGCAGGCTCAGCGGCTATGCTAACATGCCGCCCGCCGGGCGATAAAACCCCAGGAGTGCTGGTCATATGGAAACAAGGCTTGTTGGCAAAGCGAAAGAAGTGATTATCTCCCCCGAGCGGCCAACCGTCATCATCGGTGAGCGCATCAACCCCACCGGCAAGAAGAAGCTCTCGGCCAGCATTCTTGCCGGCGACATGTCGCTAGTGCGACAGTATGCGCGCGAACAGGTTGCTGCCGGTGCGGATGTCATAGATGTGAATGTGGGGGCCGCTGGCGCGGACGAAGTCAAGCTGCTGCCGGAAGCTGTGCAGGCGGTTGCTGAGGAAGTTGAGGTTCCCATAAGCATTGATTCCGCCAAGCCTAAGGCTCTCGAGGCAGCCCTCAAGCTTGCCCCCGGCAGGCCGCTCATCAACTCCGTAAGCGGTGAGGAGGCCTCTCTAAAAGAGATATTGCCGCTCGCCAAGGAATACTCCGTCCCGGTCGTCGCCCTTTGCATGGATGACAGCGGTATCCCGGCTGATGCCGAGGGAAGGCTTGCGGTGGCAGGCAAGATCCTGGAGAGGGCCACTGCGCTTGGGATCGGCCTGGAGGATATCCTCTTGGATTGCCTGGCCCTCACGTGCAGCTCTGACCCCCGTGCCCCTTCCGTGACTCTGGCGGCCATGCGCCTTGCCCGTCAGCGCCTCGGCGTGAACCTCACGTTAGGGGCAAGCAATGTCTCCTTTGGGCTGCCAGATCGCGATCTCCTCAATGGTGTGTTCCTGGGCCTGGCCATAGAGGCAGGCCTGAACGCCCCGATCGTAGACCCGGCCAAGGCCCGGCCTTACATCCTTGCTGCCGACCTTCTCCTCGGCAAGGACGAATGGGCGATGCGCTACATCAGCGCCTACAGGCAGCGGCAGCGGGAGCAGCAGTGAGCAATGCCCACAGCAAGCACAGTCTGCTACATCGACTTTGAGCCGCTCGGGCGGCGAGTTCCCTGCCGGGTGGGTGTCGATCTCCTCACCATCGCTCGAGAGGCCGGCATTGGCTTGGTCGCCCTGTGCGGTGGGGTGGGCACCTGTGGCCGCTGCCGCGTGCGCATCTTGGAAGGTGCAGTCTCGCCCCTTTCGGAGACGGAGCGGCGAGTCCTGGGCAAGGATGCTGATTCCGGCTTGCGCCTTGCTTGCCAGACAGTTGTGCTCGGGCACGCAAAGGTCTACATCCCGCCCACCTCGCTCACGACCAGGCAAAGAACTCAGGTGGAGGGCCAGGGGGTCGAATTCGCCCTGCAGCCACCGGTGAAACTGCTGGAAGGGCAGCTTCAGGAGCCAACCATCACGGATCTACGGGCCGATGCCGAGCGCCTGCGCGAGGCGCTGGTGGGGCAAGGTGTGAGCGCAGCCTCTTTTGACATCGCGGTTCTGCGAGGGCTCTCAGATGCACTCCGGCGCGACGCTTGGACCTACCGCGCGGCTGTGCGCAATCAGGAGGTGGTGGCCCTTCTGGGCCCCGAGAGGCCTTGCCTTGGGCTTGCCGTGGACCTCGGCACAACAAAGGTGGCTGCTTACCTGGTCGATATGCTCTCTGGGGCGACGCTTGCAGCCGAGGGCATGATGAACCCACAGATCTCCTACGGCGAGGACGTCATGGCCCGGATCGCCTACGCCATCGGCGGCGCCGAGAAAGCAAGGCAGCTCCAACAAGCAATCGTCCTGAGCTTGAACGAGCTGGCGCTCACGCTCTGCAAGCAGGTTGGCGCACACCCGAGCGATATTGTCGAGGCGGTTGTCGTTGGCAACACCGCCATGCATCACCTTTTCCTGGGCCTGCCCGTCTGGCAATTGGGCAACGCGCCATACCTTGCGACCACAAGCCATGCCCTGGATATCAAGGCCAGGGATCTGGGCCTGAACCTGGCTCCAGGCGCGTATGTCCACCTTCTGCCCATTATTGCCGGTTTCGTCGGCGCCGACCACGTGGCCATGATCCTTGCGACCGGCTTGTACCAAGCCCGGGCTACGACGCTTGCGCTGGACATTGGCACCAACACCGAGATCGCCCTCTGCCACGAGGGCAGGCTTGTGAGCTGTTCAACGGCCTCGGGCCCTGCCTTTGAGGGTGCGCATATCACCCATGGCATGCGCGCCGCCGAGGGAGCCATCGAGCGCGTGCGCATTGAGAATGGCGAGGTGAAGTACGAGACGATCGGGGGCAAGCCGCCCATCGGCATCTGCGGTTCCGGCATACTCGACGCTGTAGCACAGCTTTATCGCAGCGGCATCCTCGATAGCAGAGGCGCCATGCGCAACAGCCACCCGCGCGTGCGCGAGAGTTCCGCTGGCCGGGAGTTCGTCCTTGCCCCAGCGGCCGAAACCGGGATCGGGGAAGATATCGTCATCACGCGCGCCGATGTCGGGCAGATTCAACTGGCCAAAGGGGCGATCAGGGCTGGCATCAACATACTCCTGCGCGAGTTGGGAATAGGGGCCGAGGCGATAGAGCAGTTCATCGTTGCCGGAGCCTTCGGCACCTACATCGATATCCAGAGCGCCATCGACATCGGCATGTTCCCCAGCCTGCCTTTGGAGCGCTTCCAGCAGGTTGGCAATGCCGCTGGGGTGGGCGCGCGCATGGCCTTGCTCTCCACACCGGTGCGCAAGCTCGCCATCGAAGTTGCCCAGCATGCACAGTACCTGGAGCTCACAAACGACCCACGCTTCCTGGAACAGTTCACTTTGGCCATGTTGCTGGGCGAAGACGGCGTGTGAAGGGCCAGCCTGCAGCTCAGTTCGTGCCTTGGTTCGCTACCGCGGCCGCAGCCGTTGGGGCGGTGCTCTTTGCGGTGGCCCCGCCGCACGAGCTGCAAGCAAAGCTGTACCTCATCGGTTACGGCATTTGCCATCAGGCTCCATCGCATTCGTACTTCCTGGCCGGGCGTCAACTGCCACTGTGCGCCCGCGATACGGGCACCTACTTGGGGGCAACAGGGACTATTCTCTTGCTTTTGGTCCTTCGCGGTCGTGGCCGGCGCTTCGGGCTGCCGGCGCCTGGCGTGCTGGCTGCCCTGCTTGCGGGAGTGGCCTTCTTCGCCATTGACGGGCTGAACTCCTTCGCCGCCACCAGTGCAGGGTGGCCGCACCTCTACGAGCCCTCCAACCTTCTCAGGCTGGCAAGCGGGCTCAGTTGTGGCATTGCCATTGGCAGCCTTCTCTGGCCACTTGCCAATTACACTCTCTGGGCATACAGCGATCCGCAGGCCGCCATGGGCTGGCCAGAGTTCCTGGCAGCCTTGGGCCTATCCGGGCTTGAGCTCGCTCTGGTTACCTCCGGCGCGGCTGCCCTGTTCTGGCCCTTGGCCCTCGCCAGCGCCCTCTCTGTTGCCATACTGCTCTCGCTCGTGAACGCCTTGTTGCTGGTAGTTGTCTGCGGCTGGGAGAGGCGCGCTGAAAGCTGGGGGCAAGTTGGCTTGCTCTTGGGGAGCGGGTTGTTGCTGGCTGAGCTGGAGCTGGCGCTTATGGGCCTGCTGCGCGCTTTCCTAGAGCGCAGCCTGCCAGTATAACTGTGGAAAGCTAGCTCGGCTCGGCACTGTGCCCGAGCTGAGAGAAGCCCAATGCATCTAACCTGAAAGGAGCAAACTCCAGTGAGTCAGGTTTCAATCGCCCTGCCAACAAGAACGGTGCTGGATAATGGCCTTGTGGTTGTGCTGCGAGAGATGCACACCGTCCCCGTCGTCAGCTCCTGGCTGTGGTACCGGGTCGGCAGCCGCGATGAGCCCACCGGCATGACAGGCGCTGCCCATTGGCTGGAACACATGATGTTCAAGGGCACCCCGAAGTACCCGAAGGGATCACTCGACAAGCTCATAGCTCGCAATGGCGGGCTCTTCAACGCTTTCACGAGCGTCGACTACACCTGCTACTTCGAAACTTTGCCCGCCGCCAAGTTGGACCTCGCCTTGGAGATCGAGGCGGATCGCATGGTCAACGCCACCTTCGACCCGGACGAGTTCGAGGCGGAGCGGACGGTGGTGATCAGCGAGCGCGAGGGGCTGGAGAACCAACCGGAGTTCCTACTCGCCGAAGAGGTCGCTGCCGTCGCCTTCCACGCTCACCCTTACGGCCACCAAGTCATCGGCTGGAAAGGCGATTTGCAGCGGCTCACGCGCGACGACATATTCGCAATGTACCGCTCCTTCTACGCCCCCAATAACGCGATCCTGGCTGTGGCGGGAGATCTAGAGAGCACAAGAGCCTTGGAGCGGATCCACTCGCTTTTCGGCAGCCTGCCGCCCTCAACCCTGCCCCGTCGGTTGCAAGTGGACGAACCACCGCAGCGCGATGAGCGGCGTGTAGTTCTGCGGCAGGCTGGCCCGACAGCCTATCTCCACATGGCCTACCATGCTCCCCAGGCGACACATCCGGATGCCACGGCGCTCATGGTGTTGGACGCTATCCTCTCGGGGGCCAAGCCAATGACCCTATCGCGCGGGACGAGCAACGAGCGCAGCGCCAGGCTTTACCGCGCCCTGGTCGAGAGCGAGGTGGCTGCCGAAGCCACCTCCGACTACACCTGGACGGTGGACCCAGGCCTCTTCACCCTCGAGGTGACCCTAAGGCCGGGCCGCGACCCGGCAGAGGCCGAGGAGATCTTGCGCGAGGAAATCCGCAAACTCATCGAGGAAGGCGTGCTCGAAGCTGAGCTCAGCCGCACACGCAAACAAATCCGCGCGCAGCTTGCCTACAGCCTGGAAAGTGTGGCCAACCAAGCATACTGGCTGGGCTTCTTCGAGCTGCTCGATTCCTACGAGCGCCTGCTCTCGTTCGAGGAGCGCATAGCGTCCGTCACCGCTGAAGATGTGCAACGGGTGGCCGCAACGTACCTCAGGGAAACAAACTGCACGATCGGCTACTTCCTGCCAACAGGGACAAGCAGCGCCGCCAGCGCCCGCCCTATGGCCCCCGCATTCTTCGTGCCCTGTTACCGTACCGGGACGGGGCCCAACTGGCCAGGGCCAGAGACAATTCAGCGGGCAGAGCTGGCGAATGGCGCCACTGTGCTTGCCCACCGCAACCCCGCTGCTCCCTCCCTCGTCATCCTGGCAGACGTCAAAGCTGGGGCCGTGCTGGACCCGCCAGGCAAACACGGGCTCGCCGCTTTCACCAGCCGCATGCTGGAAAGAGGCACTGGCAGGAGGAGCTTCCGCCAACTGAACGAGGAGCTCGATGGCGTTGGCGCCTCGCTGCGGGCCGCTGCTGGCGGGCATACTGCCGGCCTGGTGGCAAAATCTCTCGTGGAGGACCGGGATTTGCTTGTTGATATCCTCACAGATGTCATCACAAACCCGGCCTTTCCGCCGGAGGAGGTGCGCAAGCTCCGCGGGGAAGTCATTGCTGAGCTCCGAGAACTGGACGACCACACGGGCAGCGTTGCCATGGAGCGGTTTCGGCGGCTTCTTTATCCGCCCGAGCACCCATACCGCTACCGAGTGCCGGGCTACGTCGATACAGTTGAGTCGCTCACGGTCGAGGACATACGGAACTTCTACAGCCGTTATTACGATCCACGCAACCTGATTCTTGTGGTCGTGGGCGATATCGAGCCTCAGGAAGCAATCGAGCTCCTGGCTCGAGGGCTGTCCTGCTGGCAACCATGCGGCGAGCCTGTAAGCTGGAACCTGCCGGAGGTCAAGCCGCCGGCCGTGCCGCAGCAAGATGCCGTGGTCATGCCGGACAAGAGCCAGGTGGATATCGCCTGGGGCTTCCTCGGGCTGCGCCGAACCGACCCTGATTACTACGCCGCTCATTTGCTCGACGTCATCTGGGGCCAGCTAGGCCTCATGGGCCGGTTGGGGGAGCACGTGCGCGATGAGCTTGGCCTGGCCTACTACGTCTACAGCCGTCTCGAAGCAGGTTACTTCCCCGGCCCTTGGGTCGTGCGGGCCGGGGTGAACCCTGCGAGGGTGCCCAAAGCACTGCGCGCTATCGAGGCGGAGGCGCGCAAGCTGCGCCAGGAACCGGTGAGTGCTGAGGAGCTCGCGGATGCCAAAGCATACCTCGTCGGCAGCCTACCGCTGCGGCTGGAGACTAACGAGGCTTTGGCTGCGGCTATCATGAGCATGGAGGAGTTTGCACTCGGCCTGGACTACCTCCTGCGCTATGAAACGCTTATAGGCGCCGTGACCAGCGAGCAGTTGCTCGCTGTGGCGCAGCGCTATATCGTTCCGGAACGCGCGATCCTCGCCTTGGCAGGGCCACAGGTGAGCATTGAGGAGGGGAGCTGACTATGGCCGAGTTTCCCATGACAAACGTGGGTGGTGTCGAGGTCTCGCGAGTTATCATCGGCTCCAACTGCTTCTTGGGGTATTCCCACTACAGTGCTGCGCGCGACCGCTGGCTGCGAGAATACTTCACGCCGGAGCGGATGGCCGAAGTTATGATTGTATTCGCAAGCCGCGGCGTGAATGCGGTAATGGGGCCGCCTTCTGAGGCGCTCAAACGGGCGATAGACATCACGCAAGAGTGCACCGGCCGCAAGCTGCATTACATCGCCACCCCTTCCAAACACCACCCGCAGGGAATAGAGGGTGGCATAGATTGGTGCCACGAGCTTGGTGCCACTTTCTGCATGCCGCACATGAGCTACACCGACAACAACCTGCTGGTGGAGGAAGGCGTCATCCGCGGGGTCGAGCCACTGCTTGCCCGCATCCGCGCTCTGGGCATGGTGCCTGGCCTGAGCACTCACCGGCCAGAAACCATTACCGTTTCAGATGCAGCCGGGTACGACGTCGAAGCCTATATCCAGCCGCTCAACCCCATTGGTTTCTTGTGCCCTGTGGAGACGGATTGGGTGGTCGAGGTCATCAACCGCACGCCAAAGCCTGTCATGTGCATCAAGGCGCTCGGGGCTGGCAGAGTCCTGCCGCCCACTGGGCTTCAGTTTGTCCTCTCTTCCTGCAAGCCGATCGACATGGTGGTCATTGGCACGATGAGCCCCTATGAGGCCGAGGAAGATCTTGACATCGTTCAGGCCATTCTGGAAGGGGAACGGCCGCACCCTGGTCTCGCCATGACCCGCAGCAAAGCACACCTGGCCGGCCGGTAGGCTTGGCCAGAAGGAGGGAGAGCCCACTGGGCTCTCCCTCCTTGTCCTTCGGGTGTGACGGGAGCGCACAGCTGCTCGTTAGCACTAATGGACACGCGATGACAGGCACCAACCCAGCGCGGCCAGAGCAGGCTGAAACCGAAGAGGATCGGTTGGTGGCACAGGCGCAGGTCGGCTCTGCAGAGGCCTTTGGCGCGCTCTACAGCCGCTACCTGCCACTTGTCTATCGCTTTGTGCTCACCAGGGTGCGTGACGAGAGGCTTGCTGAGGACATCACGGCAAGCGTTTTCATGCGCGCCTGGGACTCCATCGGCAAGCACCGGGGCCAAGAGCTGCGGTTCCGCCCCTGGATATTCCGCATTGCGCGCAACGCCATAATCGATCACTTCCGCAGCAACCACCCAGCCGCTCGGCTGCCAGACGCGGATTGTGCCCCATCGCCAGAGACCCAGGCCGATGTGGATGCGGCGCAGGTTTGGGCGGCGCTGCAGCAACTGGATGAAGAAGCGCAGACGTTGCTCATCTTGCGGTTCTTCCTCGGCTGCAGCCATGCCGAGGTTGCGGCCATTCTCGGCAAGAGCGAGGGAGCCTGCCGCATGATCCAGCTGCGGGCGCTGAGGGCCATGGCCCTTGCCCTTGGCAAGGAGGGAGACAAATGAGGGAGGAGGAGCTTTCAGCCTGCCTGGATAGATGCATCGAGCTCCTGCAGGCTGGTGCCTCCCTTGAGGAGTGCCTGATGGCACACCCGCATGCCGCCTCGCAGCTGGAGCCTCTCCTGCGCGCTGCTGTCGCCCTCCAACAGCTTCATGTGCCGGCGCCTCGTCCGTCCCTGCATCGGGAGCTCTGGGAGAACATCATCAATGCCTCCTCGGCAGCAGTGACACATCGCCCTCCCAATCGTTATCTCCTTTGGGAGGGGTTGGACCGCAGGAAGCACCATGAGAAAAGGAGGCGGATCATGTCGGGTTTAGTGGCTGCCGTGGCTTTGGCCATTGCCCTCACAGCTGGTGCAGTCCGCACCTCCGAACGCGCACTGCCCGGCGACATTCTTTATCCGGTCAAAGAGGCTGTGCAACGGGCCGAAGCGGCTCTTGCTCGCAGCGCAGATGCTCGTCTCATTTTACAGGTGCAGTTTGCCGAGCGCAGGTTGGCAGAGGTGGAGGCGGCGCTGGAGGGAGCGGCGAGCGCAACCGTGC
>JAPWUW010000320.1 GCA_028275325.1 Anaerolineae bacterium
AATGGCGATTGGTTGGGGTGTGGTCGGTGCTGGGGGGATAGCGGACAGGCGGATGATTCCGGAAGGGATAGTGCCCTCGCCGCTCTGCCGCCTGGCGATGGTGATGGACGCGGTGCCGGAGAGGGCTGAGGCGGTGGGGCGCAAGTACGGTGTGCTCCACACAACGAGCCTGGAGGAGTTGCTTGCCAACCCGCAGGTGCAGGCTGTCTACATTGCCACTCCTGTGAGCGCGCACAGGGAGCAGGCCATCGCCAGCGCCAGGGCGGGCAAGCATGTCCTCGTGGAGAAGCCGCTGGCCCTTACGCTCCAGGAGGGCAGGGAGATCCTGGCAGCCTGCCAGGAAGCGGGGGTGAAGTGCGCCTCAGGCTACATGATGCGCTACCACGGCGCGCACCAGAAGGCAAAGCAGCTGATTGAAGCTGGCGCTCTGGGCAAGGTGACCTTCGCGCGGGCGCAGCTGACTTGCTGGTATCCGCCAATTCCGGGTGCCTGGCGGCAGAGTTGGGCCCTTGGCGGAGGCGGGGCACTCATGGATCTTGGCACGCACTGCCTTGAGCTGCTGGAGTGGCTTGTGGGGCCAGTTGAGGCGCTGGCTTGCCTCTATGGCACCCTGGCCATGGACTACGAGGTGGACGACACGGCCACAGTGCTCCTGCGCTTCCGCGGAGGGGCGCAGGGGGTGGTTGACGTGAGCTTCTGCGTGCCGGATCAATCCTCGCTAAACGTGCTCGAGGTGCGCGGCACGCGGGGAGCCCTGTACGCCAGGCACACGCTGGGGCAGGAGCCTGGCGGGGAGCTTGTGGCCTACATCCCGGGCGAGGTTGGCGGCTACGATGCCGCGCAGGCGCGCGAGGGGAGGGAGGTTGGCCAGGCAGTGCCCTTCGAGCGGATCAACATGTACCGGGCGGAGGCGGAGGCCTTTGTGCGCGCCATCGAGGAGGGCGGGGAGCCGGAGGTGAGCGGGGAGGTTGGGCTGAGGGCGCTTGAGCTCACGCTGCGCGCCTACGAGGCTGCCAGGGCCGGCCGCTTCCTCGACGTTTAGAAAGGGCTGGAGGTGAACATGGCATATCGAGTTGGCGTTGTTGGGCTGCGGCGCGGCATCGGGCTTGGGCTGGCCTTTGCCGCCATGGCCGATTGCACCGTCGCCGCCATCTGCGACCTGGACGAGCAGGCTTTGCGCCGCGCTGCCGCCCACTTCCCGGCGGCAAGGCAGTTCCAGGACTACGGACAGATGCTCCGGGAGGGGCTGGACATTGTCGTTGTGGCCACGCCAATCCCCCTGCACCGGGAGCATACCATTGCTGCCCTTGAGGCCGGCTGCCACGTCCTGCAAGAGGTGACGCTTGCTGACAGCATCGAGGCCTGCCGGGACATCGTGCGCGCCGTGCGGGCGCACCCAAACCAGCGCTTCATGCTGGCGGAAAACTGCTGCTACTGGGCGCATATCATGAGCTGGCAGAGGATGTGGCAAAGCGGTGCTTTCGGCCAGTTCATCTACGCCGAGGCGGAGTACGTCCACGACATCCGCGCGCTGACGCGCAACCCGGATGGCAGCCCGACCTGGCGCGCCTCCCGGCCGCCGATCGTCTACTGCACCCACAGCCTCGGCCCAATCCTCAAGGTCACAGGCGAGGAGCCGGTCAGCGTCTGCGCCCTGGCGACTGGCGCCAAGACGCAGCCGGACCTGCCTGAATTCCTGGACTTCGAGGTGGCCATCATCAGCACCGCAAGCAATGGCGTCATCAAGATCCTGCGCGCCCAAGGGCTGGTGCGCGAGCCCGCCTTCCACTACTACAGCATCTACGGCACAAAGGGGGTGCTGGAGACAAGCCGCCCGCCGGCGCCGCTGCGCACGCACGCCTACCTCGAGGGGGTTGCCCACCTCCAGAACATGATCGAGCTGCCGCTCACGACAGATGTCCCCGGGGCGCCGAGGGAGGCCTTCCTCGGCGGCCACGGGACGGCCGAGTACTACATGGTTGGGGATTTCCTCCGGGCCGTGCGCGAGGGGAGGGAGGCGCCGCTTGACGTGCAGATGGCCTGGAAGATGTCCGTGCCCGGCCTGTGCGCGCACGAGAGCGCGCTGCAGGGCGGCAAGCCAGTGCGCATACCGCGTTGGGATGAGTGAAGGAGGAAAGCCATGAGCCAGATTCTGCGCGAGAAGCTTGCCATTGAGGGCGGCCCGAGGGCAGTGCGGGACAAGCTGCCCGGCTGGCCGCAGTTCAGCGAGGAGGCGATCAGGGCGGTGGAGGAGGTGCTGCGCTCCGGGAAGGTCAACTACTGGACCGGCCCCAAGGGCATGGAGTTCGAGCGCGCCTTCGCCGCCTGGCAGGGGAGCAAGTACGGCATTGCCGTCACAAATGGCACGGCAGCCCTGCACACGGCAATCAGCGCCCTGGGCATCGGCCCGGGAGACGAGGTGATCGTGCCAAGCTACACATTCATCGCCACAAGCTTCGCCGTCGTGCAGGCCGGGGCCATCCCCCGCTTTGCCGATGTCAACCTCGAGGACCACTGCATCAGCGTGGCCTCTGCCGAGAAGCTCGTCAACGAGCGCACAAAGGCCATCATCCCCGTCCACCTTTACGGCAACGTCTGCGATATGGATCCAATCCTGGACTTCGCGCGCCGGCACAACCTCTTCGTCATCGAGGACAATGCCGAGGCCTTTGGCGGGGAGTACAAGGGCAAAAAGACCGGCACCCTCGGGCACATTGCCGCCTGCAGCTTCTGCCAGAACAAGACCTTCACCACCGGCGGGGAGGGGGGCATGGTCACAACCGACGACGAGGAGCTGGCCTGGCAGGCGCGCTCCTTCCGCGACCACGGCTACGACGTCAAGGCCCGGCTGAGCCTCCTGGAGCTGGAGCAAAGGCTCCCCTACATCCACAACATGGTCGGCTGGAACTACCGCATGACGGAGATGCAGGCGGCAATAGGCCTTGCTGAGCTCGCGCGCATGGACAGCTGGAACATGCCGCGCCGCCGGCGCAACGCCCACATCATCATGGACATCCTGCGCGAGCAGCCGCTCGTCAAGTACATGCCGGTCGACACGCCGGAGAGGAGAAACGGCTTTTACGTCCTGGCCTTCTCCCTCGACATCGAGAACATGCGCTGCGACATCGAGCAATTCGTGGCCGCCGCCGTCGCCGAAGGGGCGCCGGTCTGGAAGGTCTTCTGGCCGCAGTGCCACACCGAAAGGGCCTACCGCGAGCACAACGCCTTCGGCCGCAGCGGCTTCCCCTTCAAGAGCAAGGAGTACACAGACCCCGAAAGCGTCGACTACAGCAAGGTGCACGTGCCAAACGCCACCTGGCACCAATCCCACACGTTCACCTGCTTCGCCTTCCCAACATTCGAGCCAACCCATGCCGAACAGGTTGGCCTCGCACTCGCTAAGGTCATACAGGCCTACGCCAAATAGCCACCAACAAAGGCC
>JAPWUW010000321.1 GCA_028275325.1 Anaerolineae bacterium
CTGGGGGATCCTATGCCTGGGGGCACTGCTCTGGGGCGCCGCGCCTTATGCCTTGCCGGCCCGCCCACTCGTCGACCTCTCGGGCCTCACGGCGCAGGCAATCCCCGCCTGGGAGGAAAAGACCGGTGCCGTGGGCACCACGGCAAGCGGCGAGTATCTCCCTGCGGCAGCCAGGATCCCCTCGCCGCAGGATTGGGCTCGCTTTGGCCACGCCCGCTTGCTTTCGCTCTCCGCCCACACGCTGAGCTTTGCCGTGCGCGCAAGCTCCCCTGGCTCTATCGCCCTGCCCGTTCTCTTCTTCCCTGGCTGGCGGGCACAGAGCGAAGACGAGGCCCTAACCCTGGGCGTCGAGCCAGGCACAGGTTTCCTGCAGGTGCAGCTGCCAGCGGGGGAGCACGTCGTGACCCTGCACTTTGGCCCAACCGGCGTGGACCTGGCTGGGTTCGTCCTCAGCCTGGCGGGCGCAAGTCTTCTTGTGGCCACAGTTTGGCGCTCAAGCAACAACGCCCAGCGCCCGGCACAGCCGGCACAGCCGCAGGCGCTCCCCCTCGCAGCGCTTGCACTTGCAGCGCTCGTCCTCAGGCACGGCCTGCCCCAGGGGCTCCTGCAGAGCATCTTCGCGCTCTACTCGCCGCCCGGCAAAGCGCTCCCCGCCCAGCACGAGCTGAGCGCCCGCTTCGGGTCGGAGCTCGTGCTCCTTGGCTACAGCCTGCAGCGCAACCTCCCGCCTCGGGGGGAGCCACTCCTCGTTGAGCTCTACTGGCAGCCACTGGGGGAGCTGCGGCAGGATTACGAGCTCATCCTGGAGCTTGCCTCCCTCACCGATGGCCGCACTTTCCTTCGCTCCGCCCGGGCGGATGTGGCCGGGCTGGGAACAAGCAGCTGGCACCCCGCCCTCTATGTGGCGGATCGGCGCCGCCTGCTGCTGCCGGCAGATCTGCCAGCCGCCGTCTACGCACTGCGCGTAGCTGTGCGGGATCCCGCCACTGGCCAGTACTTGCGCCTGGAGACAGGGGAAGAGCTGCTCACGTTGCAATCCATCCATGTTCTCTACCACCAGCCCCTTGACATCCGGCCCTTCCCGCGCCAGGAGCGCTTCCTCTTCGGGGGCGAGGTGCAGCTCATCGGCTACCAGCTCCACACGCCAAGCGCCCGGCCCGGCGGCACCATCCGCGCCACCCTCTATTGGCGAGCCGAAAGACAGGTTGGCACGGCGTGGAAGCGCTTCGCGCACCTGGTGGAGGAAGGTGGGGAGATCGTGGCCCAGGAGGACTGCTGGCCGGTGATGGGCCTCTACCCGACAAACTTGTGGCTGCCGCAGCACAACATCGCCGATGATGTGACGATCGTCATCCCGCCGCAGGCCCGGCCCGGGACCATGCGGCTGGTTGTGGGCCTCTACGACCCCACCACGATGCAAAGGCCACCCGTCCTGGGCACAAGGAGCGGGCAGCTGGAATCGAGTGCTGTCCTCCTGCCCGAGGCAGTGCGCATCCTCGCGCCCTAGAGGCCTCTAGCTGCTCGGCACCTTATCTTGGGACCAGAGCCGCTTCACGCCCGGGCCGTAGGAGGCGGCCGTGAGCCAATCCTGAAAGGCGCGCTGCTGCCGCTGCTTGCGCTCCTCTTCGGCTAATGGGCGCTGCTCATCCCGCTCCAGCACCTCGATTATGTGGTAGCCATCCCAGGCGGAAACAGTTGCCCTCTTTCCAACCTCAAGGGCGAAGGCCTGCTCCAGCACCGGCTGTGGCAGCCGCGTGGAACCTTCCGGCAGCCATCCGAGGTCGCCTCCTTGCTCCTTGGAGCTCTCGTCCTGAGAGGCCTCGTTTGCCAGCGCCGCGAAATCCTCACCGCGAGCCAGCCTGTCCTCAAGCTCCTTGGCCTGCTCTTCGGTGCCGACGACAATCTGCCGCAAGTGCACGTGCGGAGCTACTGCCGGGATCTCGGCGGCAAATGCTTCCCGCAGCTTCCGCTCCAGCACGCGCACGCGCATGAGCTCGCGGAATTGCGCCTCCGTAAGGCCAGCTCTCTCCTGCAGGTAGCGCAGGTAATCGGCCCGCAGCTTGAGGTATGCCTCCTGCGTGAATGGCGTTGGAGTGGGCGTCGGGCTCCCCTCAGGTGTGGGGGTCTCTGCAGAAAGCGTGACCTCCTCTGTGGGAGCTGCGGGGGTCTGGGCAGCTGCAGGAGTGGCCCCCTGGGGAGCTTGAGCCTGTGCCTCGGGCCCCGGGTAGCCGAAGAAGGCCTCGATTTCCCGCTCGAGCTCCTCCTCGCTTGCGCCGATGCCCCGCCGCGAGGCCTCCTGCCTGATGAGTTCATCGGCGATCATCTGCTCGAGCGTCTGGCTGGGAAGGGCTGCTGAAGAGCTCTCCAGGCTCTGCAGCTGCTGCTGCAGGAACTGGCGCAGGTGCTCCGCGTTCTCACCCTTGGGGTCGATCGCAAGGAGCTCCCGCCTCACGGCATCCACCTGGGCCTCCAGGTTCAGCCGGTTGTAGCGCACCAACACCTGGTAATCCCGCGTGCGAATGGGGACCCCATTCACGATAGCAACAGGCTCGTTTGGCTTTACGGCCAGGACGTAGTAGCTACCCGCCGAGAGCAGACCAACGACAACCAGCCCGAGCGCCACAAGGCCAATGCGCACGTACTGGGCCATACGCGCCGCTTGCCGCGGCACCGGCGCCCGGCGTCTGGCTGCTTTTGCCCGGCTTTTGGCCACCTCGTCCTCCAAAATGGCGCGGGCTCAGGCCTAGCTGGCCTTGCCCGCACCTTGCCCGCTTCGCCGTCAGGAGACGAATTCGTGCCGGAAGCAATAGGGCATCAGGGCAAGCTGGCGCGCCCTCTTGATAGCGCGCGAAAGCTGATGCTGATGTCGGGCGCACGTGCCCGTCTGTTTGCGGCCGCGGATCCGGCCCTGATCGGTGACGTAGCGCTGCAAGGTGGCCACGTCCTTGTAGTCGATGATTTTCACTTTGTCCACGCAGAAGGCGCAAACCCGCTTGCGCGGGAAGTAACGCCGCTGCTGGGCGCGTGCTGCTCCCCGCTCCTCAGCCGGGCGCTGTTCCCCGGCCCCTTCTGGCTGCCCAATGGGCTCAAGCATTTCCTCCGCCAACTCACTCCCTCCACATACTATCGAACTCGTAATGGGCTTCGTGCCCGCCTAGGCCCTCGCGCTCGAGAACGACCATTCGCTCGGCAATCACCTCTGTGCGCACCATAGGGCGGCCCAGCGCATCCCGCCAGGTGTGGTTGTGCAGCCGCCCCTCCACGTAAACCCAGAGGCCAGGGTGCAGATCCTGCGCGCACAGTTCAGCCAGCTCCCGCCAGGCGACGACACTGAAGCACTGCGTGTCGCGCTGCGGCCGCTGCCCGCTCACCGCCGCCAGCCGCGTGACCGCAAGGCCGAAACAGGCCAC
>JAPWUW010000322.1 GCA_028275325.1 Anaerolineae bacterium
CTCATCAGTGTGGATGTGTTGCTGAGCCTGCTTGCGGGTGTGGGGGCGATGGCCATTTGGGCCTACAGGGGGCATTTCCGCTTTGGCACGCGCTTTCTGGCCGCCAACTGGATCTGGATCGCCCTCTTCACCCTCGTTTGGGTTGTCGCCGCTGCCCTGAACGACCTCTACCGGCCGCACCTGGCGCGGCGCATGCGCCACGTGCTTGGTGGCATCCTGCGCGCGCAGCTCGTTCTCCTTGCCCTGTACCTTGTCCTTTATTTCGTCTCGCGGCCGCGGACGCTGCCCCGAGGCATTGTCCTCTACTACGCCGTCATGGCAACGCCCTTGCTTCTTCTCTGGCGGTGGGCGTTTGCTGCCGCTCTAGCGCATCCGCGCTTTGGCCTCAGGGCCATCGCGGTGGGGGCCGGGTGGGCAGGGCAGACTCTAGCGCAGCTTTTGCGGAACGAGTTGCGCCAGGAGTTCGAGGTCATCGGCTTTGTGGACGATGACCCCGCCAAGAAAGGGGCTACAGTGGCTGGCTACCCCGTGCTTGGCTCCTCTTCGGACTTGCCGTCACTTGTTGCGGGGCACAACGTGCAGTGCCTGATCGTTGCCATCACCCATGGCATGCGCCCGGAGCTCTTCCGGCAGGTGTTGCGCTGCCAGCAGCAGGGCATCGGCGTCATAACGATGAGGGCCCTGTACGAGAGAACACTGGAGCGCACCCCGATCGACCACCTGAGCGAGCAGTGGTTCCTGGAGCTTGAGCCGCCCGACCTCCTCACCGCCGCGGTCAAGCGGGCTGTGGATGTCCTGTTTGCCCTGGTGTTTGGCGCCTGCTTCCTTGCCCTGTTGCCAGTCATTGCCCTGGCCATCTGGCTTGAGGATAGGGGGCCCATCTTCTACCGCCAGAAGCGCCTCGGCCAGAACGGCCGGGAGTTCTGGGTCTACAAGCTGCGCACCATGCGCGTGGATGCGGAAAAGGACGGCCCCAGGTGGGCCGAAAGAAAGGACCCGCGTGTGACGCTCGTGGGCAGCTTCCTGCGGCCGACGCGCCTGGACGAGTTGCCGCAGCTGTGGAACCTGCTCAAGGGGGAGATGAGCCTGGTTGGGCCGCGGCCGGAGCGGCCGGAGTTCACCGCAGAGCTTGAGAGGCAGATCCCCTACTACCGCTGCCGCCTGAGCGTAAAGCCAGGGCTCACGGGCTGGGCGCAGGTTCGCTACCGCTATGGCAATAGCGTCGAGGACGCGCGGATCAAACTGGAGTACGACCTTTACTACATCAAGCACCAGTCCCTTCTGCTCGACCTTTCCATAATACTGAGAACTATCGGCGTAGTGCTTGCCTTCCGCGGCCAATGAGCCTTTGCTGGAGCTGGCAATGAAAATACTTGTGACTGGTGGAGCCGGGTTCATCGGCTCCCACGTGGCCGAGGCCTACGTGGCGGCCGGGCACGAGGTGCACGTTCTTGATGACCTGAGCCATGGCCGGCGCGAGAACGTGCCGTCCAGCGTGCCCCTGCACGTGCTCGACGTGCGCAGCGCGCAGGTGCGCGCGCTGCTGCAGCAGGAGCGGTTCAACGTTGTGAACCACCACGCAGCGCAGATCGACGTGCGCCGCTCGGTTGAGGATCCGGTTTTGGATGCTGAGCTCAACATCATGGGCTCGCTCAACCTGTTGCAGGCCTGCCGCGAGGCGGGTGTGGCCAAGTTCATCTTCGCCTCGAGCGGCGGCGCGGTCTACGGGGAGCCACGCTACCTCCCCGTGGATGAGGACCACCCGATCGAGCCCGTGAGCCCTTACGGCCTGAGCAAGTACGTCGTGGAGCAATACGTGCGGCTCTTTGCCGCGCTGAGCGGGATGCGCTACGTCATCCTGCGCTACCCCAATGTCTACGGCCCGCGCCAGGACCCCCTGGGCGAGGCAGGGGTGGTGGCGATCTTTGCCGCGCGGATGCTCGCCGGCAGGCCGGTATGCATATACGGCTCTGGCGAGCAGGAGAGGGATTTCCTGCACGTGCGCGATTGCGCCCGCGCCAACGTGCTTGCCCTGGAGCGCGGCGAGTGCTGTGTCCTCAACCTGGGCACGGCACAGGGCACAAGCATCAATGCGCTCTTTTCCCTCATGGCAGGGCTCACGGGCTACTCTCTTAGCCCCGTCTATCGCCCAGCGCGCCCCGGCGAGACGATGCGCATGGCCCTTTCATACGCGAGGGCTCGCGCGCTGCTCGGTTGGGAGCCAAGGGTGCCGCTTGCTGAGGGTCTGCGCGAGACGGTTGAGGCCATGCGACAGGTGCTGCCAGCTTGACGAGCAGGCATCCTCTGAGCGGGCGAGAGCGCTTGCTGCTCGGCGTCCTGCTTGCCATCTCGCTTGTGCACAGCTGCGGCTATGCCCTGACGGTCACGCCCTGGCAGGCGCCCGATGAGCCAGGCCACTTCGAGCACGCACGAATCCTTGCCGAGAGCTGGCGCATCCTCCGGCCGCAGGTGCCGCAAAGATGGCTGGAGCAAGAGATTATGGCTTCCCTTTACGCCAACCGCTACTGGGACTACGTTCCCCACCCCAAGCCGGCCGATATGCCCCGGAGCCTTGCGGAGCTGGGCACCTTTGCCGGGCGAAGCCGTCCTTACGACCGGCCTTCGCTCTCGTATGTGCCGTACGCCGCGATCCTGTACCTTGTGCGCCACCAGGATGTCGACTTGCAGCTGCGCGTCGCGCGGCTGCTCTCGGCCTTTTACCTGCCGCTTACAGTATGGCTCACCTGGGCAGCAGCGCGCTTGCTCTTCCCGCTGGATCTGGGGCCGGCGCTCGTCGCATCCTCGTTCACCGCGCTCTTGCCCCAGCATGCCTATATCCTTGGCTCCGTGAACGACGGCAACCTCGCTGAGCTCTTTGCTGCGCTTTTCTTCTACCTTGTCGCGCTCCTTGCCCGGCGGGGCGCAAGCTTCTTTCGCGTGGCGGCGCTTGGGCTCTCCTGCCTGCTTGCGCTGCTATGCAAAACCACCGCTCTCTCGCTCCTCCCAGCGGCTGGCGCGGCACTCCTGCTCTCGGCGCTCGCGGGCCGGGTGCGGTCCCTTGGCGGGTGGCTGAGGGTGTTCGTTGGCACGTGCCTTGCTGGCATGCTGGCCTTTGCTGGGGCGCGGTTCGGGCCGCGCGCGTTTCACGTGCGCGTCGCGCTGCAGGCCTGGCAGGCTCTTCTGCGGCCAGAATCCTACACTGCGGAGCGCGTGGTTCACTACTGGACATGGGTGAGTCTCACGTACGAGAGCTTTTGGGCACGCTTCGGCTGGATGGCGATGCCTATGCCAAGCGCCTTTTACCGCGCCACCATCGGGGCAGGCGCTGCTGCCTTCCTCGGGCTTATCCTGAGGCTCTTTCGGCCTGGCCCCTTGGCCGGGCGCGGCTGGCTTTGCC
>JAPWUW010000323.1 GCA_028275325.1 Anaerolineae bacterium
CATAAGGAGCGCTTTGCCCGCGGCCTTGGCCGGTTCCATGCTGTGCACTACCGGCCGCCTGCTGAGGAGCCGGATCAGGAGTACCCCCTCGTGCTCACCACTGGGCGCAATGCCTTCCAGTACCACACCGGCACGATGACGCGGCGCACGCCGCAGCTGGAGCAGGAAATGCCGGCGCCCTACGTCGAGATGCACCCGGCAGATATCGCGCGTTTTGGCCTCACGGCTGGGGGCAAGGTGAAAGTGCGGAGCCGGCGCGGCGAGGTCGAGCTCTTGCTTGTGGCCACGCCAGCTATCACTCCGGGCACGCTCTTCATCCCGTTTCACTACGCCGAGGCAGCCGCAAACATCCTCACGATCCGGGCACTGGATCCGGTGGCCAAGATCCCGGCTTACAAGGTGTGCGCTGTCACGGTCGAGCCCGTGCACGAGGAAGAAAAAGTAACAGCGCTGTAGCGCTCTGGCGCTTGCCGCTACGGTTGGGAGGGCGGGAGGTCGTCGGGGGGAATGGCGCTGGCAAGCTCGGCCAGGAGCCGGAGCGTCTCACTTGCTTGCTCTTCGTCGAGAACACTGATCGCGAAGCCGGCGTGAACGATGACGTAATCCCCCACTTTGGCCTCAGGGGTGAGGGCCAGGCTGATGGTGCGCCGGAGCCCTCCCAATTCGATTACCCCTGCTTCGTCATGGCGTTCCACAAGCCGCGCTGGCACTGCCAGGCACAAACCTCACCTCCTCGGCAGGAGCTGCAGCAGCTCCTGCACTGCGGGTTTCACAAGGCCGGCCACACCTGCGCTGAGCCCCTCGCCGAAGGAGAAATCCTCGCCGGCAGCGCTCAGGACGAAAAGGCGCGGCAGTTGCCCGTAAAGGTGCTTGGCAAGCGAGGCAAGGCGAGCCAGGCCCCCGCTGTGGCTCCACCAGAGGCCTGGCCCGGAAGCTGGCTGCACTTGGCAAAGAGTGAGCCCCGCCGGGCCGCCAACCGCCGCATCCACGAGCACCACCACTGCCTGTTGCGCCAGGAGCTCCGCAAGCTCCGGCACAAGCTGCGGCAGGCAAAGCGTGCGCAGCTGCCCATGCACCTGAAGCTCCTCCAGCTCCTCCAGGGTTCTCTCGACGCCCAGCGCCCGCCAGAGCTCGGCCGCCACGTGATACGCAAAGCCATCATCCCGCCGGAAGCGGTTGCCAACCCCCAGCATCAGGATGGGGCCTTCCTCAGCCGCGGACGAGCCGGCGCACAAGTGAGCCATCCCTGGCGTAGATGCTGATATCGAGCGGCATCTGCCCGATGGCGTGAGTGGAGCAGGAAAGGCACGGGTCATAGGCGCGGATCGCCGCTTCCACGCGGTTGAGCATGCCTTCCGTGAGGTTCTTGCCATCCACAAACGCCTTGGCCACCTCCTCCACCGACTTGCTCATCGCCCAGTTGTTGTGCCCCGTGGCCACGATGAAGTTCACCGCCGTGAGCCGGCCCTGCTCGTCCACCGTGTAATCGTGGAAAAGGGTGCCGCGCGGCGCCTCGAGGCAGCCAACACCGTGCCCCACCAGGGAATCCGGGAAGGCCACGATATCGTTGGAGGTGATCTCAGGGTCTTGCAGGAGCTCCTGGAGCCGCTCGATGGCATAAAGGGTCTCGACCAGGCGGGCATAGTGGTAGTAGAGCGTCGCCTGCACCGGCTTGCCGCTGCGCAAGGAGCGCCATTCCTGGTGCTCCTTGTTGGCAAGCGGAGTGCTGATGTGGCTGGCCACGTTCAGGCGCGCAAGAGGCCCCACCCTGTACACGCCGTCTGGCCAACCGAACTTGCGGTAGAAGGGAAATTTGAGCCAAGACCACGGCTCCACGTGCTCCCCAATGTAGTCAAGGTAATCTGCCGGGGCGAACTCCTCCAGCAGATTGCCATCGCAGTCGATGAACCGCACTCTGCCATCGTAGAGCTCAAGCGCGCCATCCTCGCGCACGAGGCCCATGTACCCGCAGGGGAAGCTTGCAAACGCCTGCGCGTAATCCTGGTTCTTTTCCAGCCAGCTCTTTATGATCGCGATGCCGTCCTGCACGTCCTTCAGGCGCTCCTCGCTCTCCTTGAGGATGGTATCCCGGCTGGCCGGGCTCAGTGCAGAATTGACGCCACCGACCACGGCAAAGCGTGGGTGCACCCGCTTCTCCCCCAGGTGCGCGATGACGCTCTGGCCAAACTTGCGCAGGAGCACCCCCTTGAGCGCCACCTCCGGGTACTCCTCCACCAGCCCGACGATGTTGCGCTTGGCTGGCTCAGCATCGAAGCCGAGCAGGATATCTGGCCCGGCAAGCTCAAAGAAGTGCATGGAGTGAGATTGGATCACCTGCCCCATGTGCATGAGCTCGCGCAGGAGGCTCGCTGTGCGCGGCGGCTGCACCCCCGCCACCGCATCGCAGGCCTTGGCGGCCGCAAGGTGGTGGCTCACTGGGCAAATGCCGCAGATGCGCGGCGTGATGGCCGGCATCTCAAAGTACATGCGGCCTTCGCAGAACTTCTCAAAACCGCGAAACTCGTTTATGTGGAGCAGGGCCCGCTCAACGCGACCATCGTCGCCCAGGTAAATTGAGACCTTGGCGTGCCCCTCTATGCGCGTCACAGGTTCGATCAGTATCTTCTGTGCCATCGGCAACTTTCCCCCGGCTGTTAGCCTCGCGCAGGCTAGTCGTAGATGAGCTTCTCGCCACTGAGGCGCGGTATGCGCCCTTCAGCAAGCTCTGATAACACGTAATATAGGACGTCCGCCCTTGGCGGGCAGCCCGGCACGTACACATCGACCTTCACGACCTTATCGACTGCCCGGCAGGCGATTGGCCGCGTTATATCCGGCCACTCCGGGATGAGCCCATCCACCGTGCTCGGCGTTTCCACGTAGGCGCGGCGAAGGGACTCCTCAAGCGGCCAGTAATTGCGCATGTTGACCACCCCCCCGAACACGGCGCAATCCCCCACGGCCACCAGTATCCGGCACCGCTCTCGCATTCTCTTGGCCACGTGCACGTTCTCCGTACCATTTATCGCGCCGGTCAACACCCCGACATCCACGCCTTCAGCAGGCGGCACCTTGAGATCCGTGATGGGGCTCGAGGTGAGCTCCACCCTCTTGAGCAGTTCAAGCAGGCGCTCATCCATATCGAGGATGGACATGTGGCAGCCTGCACAAGCGGCAAGCCAATCCGTCGCAATCCGTGGCTTTCCCATCCGGTTCACCTCCAGCTAAGGCCTTCCTAAACGCCAACGCGCACGCTCGCGCTCACCCTTTGGGCAGTGATGGCGAACCCCGGTGGCTCGACAAGCTGGCGCACTTCCTGCACCTGGCCAGCAAAGTTCGTGAGGTGCCCTTCCTTCTCGCTCCACAGTGGCGCGGG
>JAPWUW010000325.1 GCA_028275325.1 Anaerolineae bacterium
CCGCTCGGAGGGCACTATGGCCGCCAGCATGTGCTGGCAACAATAGAGACGGGCAGGACAGCTCCTGGCACGAGAGATCAGTTTGGAAAAGTTGTAGCCTACGGCTTACTGCGCTCTTGGGGCTGCGGCCTGCCGCTCTGAGGCGGGCTGGCCACCAATGCCCCAGTGCTCCTGCGGCACCTCGATGAGCACAACCTGCGTCGCCTCCGGCGGGATGCCGGCCGCCTGTTGCAGCGCTTCGGTGATGCCCTTTATGATCGCCTTCTTGGTCTCCTGGCTGCGTCCTGGCCACATGTGCACTGTGACAAAAGGCATTCTTTCCACCCCCTTTGCGAACACTTCAGCGCAGTTTAAAGAGCCCGCACTCTCTCTTCGTCGAGCTTGGCAATAACCGCGGCGGCAAGCTGGACGGCGCGGTCGAAATCCTCGCGGCTGATGATGCCTGCATGGCTGTGGATGTGCCTTGTCGGCACGCCCAGCACAACGGTGGGCACCCCACTGCGGTGCATATGAATGTGCGCGCCGTCAGTGGCCGCCCCGGTGTAGGCGGAAAACTGCAGCGGAATGCCGAGTTCCTCGGCCGTGTCGATCACCAGATCTCTCAGGCGCAGGTTGGGGATCATGCGGGCATCCAGGAGCCAGATCGATGGGCCGCCGCCGAGCTTGATCGCCGATTCCTCGGGCTTTATGCCCGGCACATCCCCGCACAGGTCCACCTCGAGCACAAGGGCGACATCCGGATCCACAAGCTCGCAGCTTGTCTTGGCGCCCCGGCAACCAACTTCCTCCATTGCCGTGGCCACCGCATAGATGGTGTTCGGGTGCGGCTCTCGTGCGAAGCGCCGCAGCAGCTCGACCATCAGGGCCAGGCCGACGCGATCATCGAAGGCCTTGCCCATGTAACGGCGGCCGTCAGCAAGCACCGTGAAAGCTGAATCCGGCACCACCGGGTCACCGGGCCGAATACCCAGCGCCTCGACCTCTTCGCGCGAGCGCGCGCCGACATCAATGTACATTTCCTTGAGCTCGACGAGCTTCTTGCGCTCCTCCTGGCTCAAAAGGTGCGGCGGCTTGGCCCCGATCACTCCTGGCACGGGGCCCTTGCGAGCGCGCACGATCACGCGCTGCCCGAGGAGGACCTGATCCCACCAGCCACCTAGCGGCAGAAAGCGCAGAAACCCTTCCGCACTCACATGGTGCACCATGAAGCCAATCTCATCCATATGGGCGGCAAGCATCACCTTGGGGCCGGCCTCCCCCTGCCGGCAGATAACTGACCCGATGCGATCCCGCAAGACCTCTCCATGAGGGGACATCAGCCCCGCCACGAGCTGCGCCACCTCTTCCTCGTACCCGGGCACACCATGCACTTCAGATAGCTGCTTCAGCGTGGTTTCAATTTCGTCCATGCACGCTCCTCCGCACGGGAACTTTCCTCGCTTCGGCTCGGCACCAAGCCCCAACAGGCCGGCAGCGCCCAGCTTGCCCTGCTATCAGGCGCGCACCCAAACGAGCATATCCCCTGGGCCGCGGTTCGCCCAGGCGTAATAGGGGATGAGGCGTATGGGCACTGTCACCTCTCGACCAAAACCCGCACGGTAAAGGGACCCATCCCCAGGCTCTGGCAGCCTGCGATAGGCTTGCCCCTCAAGGAGAACGACTCCGCCAAGAAGCTGCGCGTCGAAGGATGCACGCAAGGGTTCCTCCCGGTTGAGCCTCAGCGCATCCAGGTTTGGCCCGTTATCCGCCTCCTCCAGGCAGTAGACGAGCGGCCCGCGCTGCACCGCCAGCCTCCCGGCACAGGCGCGCACCTGTGGGTGCGCCTCAAGAAGCTGCACGGGCATCGGCAGCCGCAGCGCAAGGCGGTCGCCCGGGCGAAAGCGGCTCCGCACCCGTGCGTAACCGGCTTCCACCTGCGGGGTCACAGGTTCCTCGTTCAGGTATATTTGCGGCTGGGGGCACCAGGCGGGCAGGCGCAGCGCCAGCGCGAACTCCAGTTCCCTATCGGGCTCGATCGTGAAGAGCACCTCCTCCTCCCAGGGGTACCCAGTCTCCTGGCGGATGGATACCGAGCCCTGCGGGAGATCGATTTGAGCCTGGCTGCTTGCGTACAGGTGGACGTAGATCGTCTGGCCATCCTGCGAGTAAATGTACCCGCCGAGCGAGAGGATGAGCCGGGCAATGTTCGGCGGGCAGCAAGCGCACTCAAACCATGGCTGCCTTCTCGGCAGGGAGGCGTAATCCGGGCAGCGGCCGTAGAGATCCACCTTATGGCGGTAATCGCTGCAGTCGAAGGCCAAGGGGTTGACGTAAAAGTAGCCTGTGCCATCGAGCGAGATGCCGGAGAGCGCTCCATTGTAGAGAGCGCGCTCGAGCACATCCAGGAACTCCGAGCGCGGGTGCAGGTGGAACATCCGGTGTGCCCAGAAGATGAGTGCGATCGCCGCGCACGTCTCGGCGTAGGCCTCCTTGTTTGGCAGGTCGTAATCGTAGGTAAAGCGCTCCCCGTGCATGCTAGAGCCAATGCCGCCTGTGACATACATGCGCCGGCCAGTGGCGCTTTGCCAGAGCCGCTCGAGCGCGGCAGCAAGCTCAGCATCCCCCTTTTCCAGGGCGACATCTGCAGCGCCGCTGTAGAGGTAGCAGGCGCGCACGGCATGCCCCACGGCCTCCTGCTGCTGCCGGAGCGGGATGTGGCTCTGGTTGTAGCGATAGTCGTGGCCGTACCAGCTTGCGCTCGGGTCCTCCCCGCGCGCCCTGGCCTCCAGGTCGTAGTAATGGGGCTGCTGGCCCCGCTCGTCGACGAAAAAGGCGGCAAGCTCCAGGTAGCGGCGCTCGCGCGTCTCCCGGTAGAGCCGCACAAGCGCGAGCTCGATCTCCGGGTGCCCGGGGTAGCCGCGCTTCTTGCCGGGCTCAGGGCCAAACACGCTGCCGATATGGTCGGCCAGGCGGCGCGCCACCGCCAGCAGCCGGCTGTCCCCAGTTGCCTGGCTGTGGGCCACAGCCGCCTCGATGAAGTGCCCGGCACAGTAGAGCTCGTGGTTGTCGCGCAGGTTCTGCCAACGCTGCCCTGGTGCCACGAGCGTGAAGTAGCTGTTCAGGTAACCGTCTGGCTGCTGCGCACGCTCAAAGAGCGTCGCCACTCGCTCGGCCAGGGGTCTCAGGCGGCTGGCCGGAAAGTTGCGCAACGCATAGCAGGCTGCCTCCAGCCATTTGGCAATATCGGAATCCCAGAAGATGTGCGGCCTAAAGGGGTCGCCAGGCTTCCAGGAAAGGGCCAGGGCAGCGAGGCGCCCCGTTCGCTCCAGCTCCTCGTACTGGCCAGGCAAAGCTGTGGATTCTACCCTCTCCTGCCAGGCACGCCAAAAGCCGC
>JAPWUW010000326.1 GCA_028275325.1 Anaerolineae bacterium
GGCAATTTCGGGGAGGTGGGGCGATGCGGTACATTCTGGCGCTGGACCAGGGCACAACAAGCTCGCGGGCGGTGCTTGTCGGCGAGGATGGCGTGCCGGTTGCCATCGCGCAGGAGGAATTCCCGCAGCATTACCCCCGCCCCGGCTGGGTGGAGCATGATCCAGAGGATATCTGGAGGAGCCAGCTCGCCTGCGCTCGAGGGTGCCTGGAGCGCGCGCGAATCTCCCCATCGCAGGTTGTAGCCATTGGCGTTGCCAACCAGCGGGAGACCACACTCATCTGGGACAGGGCAACAGGGCGGCCTCTCCACAACGCCATCGTTTGGCAGTGCCGCCGGAGCGCCCCCATCTGCGAGGAGCTGAAGGCAAGTGGCCTTGCGGAGGTGGTGCGCAGCCGAACCGGCCTCGTGTTGGACCCCTACTTCTCCGCGACCAAGCTCATGTGGCTCCTGCGCAACGTGCCGCAGCTGCGCGAGAAGGCCCTGCACGGGGAAGCGCTCTTCGGCACAGTTGATACGTACCTCATCTGGCGGCTGAGCGGCGGCAGGCTGCACATCACGGACCCCAGCAATGCCTCGCGCACAATGCTCTTCAACCTCACGAGCTTGCGGTGGGATGATGAGCTGCTGGAGGCTTTCGGCATCCCGCGGGAGATGCTCCCGGAGGTGCGGCCGAGCTCCTCCGTTTACGGCGAGGCCGACCCAGCTCTTCTGGGCGCGAGAGTGCCCATTGCTTCGGCGATAGGGGATCAGCAAGCAGCGCTCTTTGGGCAGGGGTGCTTTGCGCCGGGCCAGGCCAAGAACACGTACGGCACGGGCTGCTTCCTTCTGCTCAATGTCGGCCAGGAACCGATTTTCCCGGCCAACGGGTTGCTGGGCACCGTCGCCTGGGATCTCGGCCGTGGCGCAACCTACGCGCTGGAAGGGAGCGTCTTCGTGGCCGGGGCGGCCATCCAGTGGCTGCGCGATGAGCTCGGCATAATTGCCTCCGCGCGAGAGAGCGAGGAGCTGGCCGCCACAGTTGCTGATACCGGTGGCGTCTACTTTGTGCCGGCCTTCGTTGGCCTTGGTGCCCCGTACTGGGATCCACACGCGCGCGGCGTGATCGCCGGGCTCACGCGCGGCACCAGCCGCGCTCACATCGTCCGGGCCGCCCTCGAGGCCATCTGCTACCAAACGAGGGACGTGCTGGAGGCGATGGTGAGAGAAGGCGCGCAGAAGGCCGCGCTGCTGCGCGCCGATGGCGGTGCCGCCCAGAACAACCTGCTGCTCCAGTTGCAGGCCGATATCCTTGGCCTGCCGATCGAGCGCCCTCGCTACACCGAGGTCACGGCTCTGGGCGCGGCGTTCCTGGCGGGGCTGGCCGTTGGGCTCTGGCCGGGGCTGGATGCGGTGGCCTCTTTGCGCGCTGTGGACCGCATCTTCGAGCCTAGGCTGGATAGGCGCTCCCGGGATGCCCGGTACGAGAAGTGGTGCCGCGCGGTGCGCCTGGCCATGAACTGGGCAAGCCCGGACGAGGCCTGAGGAGGAGCCATGGGGGCGAAGCTGAGCAAGTACGACCTGGATACGCCGGCATTGGTGCTTGATGCGCGCGCTCTGCGCAACAACATCGAGCAGATGGCAAGGTTTTTCTCGGGCCAGCGGGCCAAACTCCGCCCTCATGCCAAGACCCACAAGTGCCCGCAGATCGCCCGGCTTCAGCTCGAGGCAGGAGCTATTGGCATCACCTGTGCCAAGCTGGGCGAGGCAGAGGCGCTTGCTGATGTGGCAAGCGATATACTGATCGCCAACCAGGTCGTGGGGGCGCAGAAGCTGGCGCGCCTGGTGGCGCTGCGGCGCCGGGCAGATGTCATGGTCGCTGTGGATTGCCGGGAACACGTGGACGCTCTTTCTCAAGCTGCATGGGCCGCTGGCGCGACCCTACGCGTGCTCGTCGAGGTGGATGTTGGCATGGGCCGTTGTGGCGTGGCCTCCGCCGAGGAGGCCCTGGAGCTGGCCCGGATCGTATCCCGCGCGCCGGGGCTGCGGTTCTGCGGGTTGCAGGGGTACGAGGGGCACGCCGTCATGATCCCCGATCCGGGCAAGAGGCGGGAGACGGCAGAGGCGGCCATGGCCTACCTTGTCGGAGTGCGCCGCTACATCGAGGGCCATGGGCTTCCCGTTGAGATTGTAAGCGGTGGTGGCACAGGCACCTACAACATCACCGGCGCGTACCCCGGCGTCGACGAGGTGCAGGCCGGCTCTTACGCCACGATGGATGCAAAGTACGCCGGGATCGTCCCGGAGTTCCAGCCGGCGCTCACAGTTCTCTGCACGGTGATAAGCCGGCCGGCAGCCGACCGGGCGATACTGGATGCCGGGCTCAAGGCAGTCACCTCTGAGTTCGGCATGCCGCTCGTTGTGGGGCTGGAGGAGGTTCAGTGCCGGAGGTTGGCCGAGGAGCACGCCATACTGGAGGGGCCAGGTGCAAGCAAGCTGCGCGTCGGCGATAAGGTGGAGCTAATACCGAGCC
The DNA here is from genome assembly GCA_028275325.1 of Anaerolineae bacterium. Lineage (GTDB taxonomy): Bacteria > Chloroflexota > Anaerolineae > DRVO01 > DRVO01 > JAPWUW01. The sequence continues at coordinate 2,512 of JAPWUW010000326.1, forward strand.
ACGGCTGCACCACGATCAACCTGCACGAGCGCTACTACGTCCTGGAAGGCGAAACCGTCGTTGACGAGTGGCCCATCGCTGCCCGTGGCCGCTGCCAGTGAGCCACTGCGAGTGCCGCACGGCGTTGCTGTGCTCCGCACTGCGATACAAGCCAAACTCCACTTGAGCTGCCGGTTGGCCGCAGTCGTTGCCCTATTGTTAGCGCGTCTGTCGTTGCCTAAGCACCTTGGCCGTCCTCGTTGCGCTCGAGCAAAAGCCCCGCCCACCCGCGCCCAATGAGAGGCGCCAAGCCACAGGGCGGGTGGGAGAGACTTGCCTCTCGAGCGGCGCACCTGCGGCTAAGGTGCAGTGGGGCCGCGAGGTGCAGCCTTGCCTGGAGAGACCCATGAGACGCCAAGATGCACTGGCACTCCCAGGCGCTCCACGAAGGAACACGTACCGGCCGCCACAGTGCGAGCGCTCTTAGAGGAGCGAAGCAAGCACAAGTACGCTGCCGCCGGCGAGTGGAACAGCCAACGTTTTGGGGCAACAGGTCAGCCCAAAACAAAAAGGAGCGGGTGAAGGGATTCGAACCCTCGACTCTCTGCTTGGGAAGCAGATGCGCTACCGCTGCGCTACACCCGCACCTAACTTCTCTATAGCACACTCAACGACAGAACGCAAATAGCCTGTGGATGCCGAGGTTGGCGGGAAGGCCTGGCCTTAGCGCGCCGCGCCCTCATTGAAGTGCGTCTCGTTGCCGACGCACGTTGGCCGTCGGTGGGGCGCTCCAGGGGCTTATCTCCCCACCCACTCACCCTGCGGCCTGGTGCCTCTCATTGGGTGCGAATGGGCGCGCAGTTTCTGGAGCGCAACGAGGA
>JAPWUW010000327.1 GCA_028275325.1 Anaerolineae bacterium
GGCCTTGAGAAAGCTGGCGGGCGGCGCCTATAATGCCCCTCCAGCTGGAGGAACCTTGGCGCTCTTGCTGCTTGCCCTTGTCTCAACAGGGGCCCTCTTGCTTTACGGGGCGGCCCGCCGGCGGCCCTGGCGGCTGGATGTGGGTTGCCTGGCGTTGCTTGCGGCTCTGGCCTGCGGCTTCCACTGGCGGGTCCTTTCTGCGGAAGCTCACGCCCCGGCCGGCGGCGGGGACCTGGCCTCGTTCCTCTACCCCTACTATGCCTTTGCCGCCCGCGAGCTGCGCGCAGGGCGGGTGCCTCTCTGGAACCCCTATGTCTTCTCCGGCATGCCTTTCGTGGGGGATGTCCAGAGCGGCCTTTTCTACCCCCTGAACCTGGCGCAGTTCGCGCTGGATCCTGCCCTCTCCTACCAAGACATGGAAGCTCTGGCCGTCTTGCACCTGTGGCTTGCAGGGTGCGGCATGTTCCTCCTGCTGAGGCGGCTGCCGGGCGCGCGGCTCTCTGCCTGGCCGGCGCTCCTGGGTGCTGTCGCCTTCATGTTCTCGGATCTTTTCATCCTGCATTTTGGCAACCTGAACCTCATCGCCGGGGCCGCCTGGCTGCCCTTCGCCGTGCTGTTGCTTTCCCAGGCCCTCGCCTGGCATAGCAGCGCAAGGGCACTGCTTGCCGGGCTCTTCCTCGGCCTCTGCGGCCTTGCCGGGCACCTGCAGCCCCTGCTCTACAATGCCCTGGCGCTTGCCCTTGTTGTGCTCTGCCAGGCGCTGCGAGCCTGGAGCCTCCGCAATGCCGGGCGGTGCCTCGCCCTCCTGGCCCTTGCGCTCGCTGCTGGCGCTAGTGTGAGCGCGCCGGCCACCCTGCCAGCGCTAGCCCTGGCGGGCCACACCACGAGGGCGGATTTTACCTACTGGGAGGCCGAGCGGTACTCGCTCACGCCCCTGCGGGCGCTGGGCCTTTTGCTCCCGGAGCTCACCGGGCGGGACCCTCGCTCCTACTGGGGCCTTGGGGACCGCGTGGAAAGCGGCTACGTCGGCTTGCTCCCGCTTGCACTCGCTCTCTATGCCGCTTGGCGCTGCCGGCATCGGCTGCGGGCCCTTGCCCTCGTCCTGGCCGGCGCCTTCTTTGCGCTCGCCCTCGGGAACACGACGCCCCTGCACGGCTGGCTGTACTTGCTTCTGCCGGGCATGTCCCTGCTGCGGGCGCCCGCGCGCGCCCTCTACGTCGTCGATTTTGCGCTCGCGGCGCTGGCGGCGCTGGGGCTAGCCTCCTGGCCGCAGGAGCCGGAAGCTGCGGCACGCCGCTACGTGCGGGCCCTGGGCTTCTTTGGGGCCGCGTTGCTTTCGCTCCTCCTTGCCAGCTCTTTCCTTGCCACCTTGCTCCTGCAGGATCGCGATCCTGTGCTCTTCGCTCGAGCCTGGCAAGCGGCAGGGGCTGCCGCGCGCGCTGGGCTTTTCCTGCTGCCATCGCTCCTATTGCTCTGGGCAGGGCGCGGCGCGCACTGGCAGTGGGCGGCAGCTGCGGTGCTCCTCACCTATATGGACCTGGCCTCCGTCGGCGCTTACTGCGACCTGGGGCGGGAGGACCCGGCGCGCGGCTTCCAGCACGCGCAGGCCGTGGCGTTCCTGCGCTCCGATCCGGGCCAGTTCCGGGTGGATGCTGCGCCAGAAGCTGCTGGGAGCTGGCAGCCGAACATGGGCATGCTGTGCGGCCTCTCCCATATCCGCGGCGTGGCCAACCCGATGGCGCTCTCCCGGTACGAGCGCTTCCTGCAACTTGCGGGGGACAGGCGCTCCGCGCTCTACAACCTCCTGGGCGCGAAGTACCTCGTCATCCCCAAAGGGCAGGATCCAGGCGACGAGCGCTTCCAGCCCGTGTTCGCTGGGGATCCGCAGGTGGATATCTACCTCAACACGCAGGCCGCCCCACTGGCCTTTATCGCCCATGCCGCATGCTGGGCAAGTGACCCGGAGAGCGCTGCGGCAATGCTCGCCGGGATGGGTGGCGCCGCTCTCTCTTGCCCGGTGCTCGAGGGGCAAGGGCCAGCACCAGAGCCGGCCGTGGGGCAGGAGTGGGTGGCGCTAGAGCAGCTGGGGACGGACGAGCTCCTGGCGCACGCCTCTCTCAGCTCGGCCGGGTACCTTTACCTCGCGGTTCCGCTGGCGCCGGGTTGGCGGGCGTGGCTGGATGGGCAGCCGGTCCGGCCGGTACCGGCCAACCTGGCTTTCATGGCGTTCCACATAGGGCCAGGCCTGCACGAGCTCAGGCTCCGCTACTGGCCGCCCCTTTTTCTCCCGGCGCTGGGGCTTGCGGCCGCGGCAGCCCTGGCCATCGGCGCTGCCGCCAAGCTGGGCTCAGGGCCAGCCAGCAAGCGCTAGGACGGCCTCTAGCGCGCCGCCAGCAACCGCCCTTGCCCAGGGCAGAAGCCGGAAGCACGCCTCCCTTTCGGGGCCAAGGTAGATTTCCGCCACGGCTTGCCCCTCGCTTGCCCGTAGGCCATCGGCAAGGAGGCCGCGCACGAACCCAGCAGCGGTTGCCGGGACCTCTTGCCTGCCCACCCACCCGAGGAGTTGCCCCGGCTCGACGGCCTCGCCGATGGAGGTGGCGGCGCGGAAGATGCCGCTGGCCTGCGCGCGCGCAAGCACGATCTGCTCGGGCGCACGGTCCTCAGCCGGCAGCGGCGTGGCCTCCTGGGCCTCCCGGACGGAGCCAAGCAGGAGGCCCGGCCTTGTTTCCACCACTGCCTTGGGCTGGGCCCAGCTACCAGGCCCTAGCGCGATGAGCGCGGCAGAGGTGGCCTCGGCCCAGGGTGGTGGCGCGCCCTTTGGCGAGCGCGCGTCGATGACGATGCCTGGCGCCAGGTGCCGGATCATCTCCCCTGTCGGCTCGATGAGGACGGGGAGCGCTCGTTCCTGCAGGAGCGCCTCGGCCTGGAGCGCGCCATCGGCACGGGCCGCCCGGAGCCCTTCTACTTCCACCTGGCCTTCGTAGATGGCGAACGCGCAGGCAACGGCGCGGCAAAGTGCGGTTGGCTCCCTGCGCTCCGCCACAAGCACCTCCACGCCGGCGCGCAGGAGCCGGTGCGCCGTGGCTGTGCCAAGCTCCCCGCCCCCGCAGACAAGCACCCGCAGGCGGCGCCGCGGCCGGACGGCGGGCTGTTGCCTCTTTGCCCGCAGGAAGCTCGGCAGGTGCACTCTCATTCTCCGGCCTGGTCGCTAAGTGGCTCCGGGCACCGGAGGAAGGCAAGGAAACTGAGGAGGTAGAAAGCTGCCGCCGTAGCGAGGAGCACCTCGTAGCCGAAGCCCTCCACAAGCAGCCCGCCGACGCTGTTGGCAAAGGAGGCGATGCCAACAAGCGTGTTGGTGAAGC
>JAPWUW010000329.1 GCA_028275325.1 Anaerolineae bacterium
CATGCTGCAGCAGGCGAACCCAGGGGCGCTCCCGCACGATCGCCGCCGTTCGATCCCTGCTGCCATCATCGACGACGATCACCTCGTAGCTAAAGGGGCTGGCATCCATTGCGGCCTTGAGCTTATCAAGGTCCTCGCCGATGGCGGCCTCCTCGTTGTAGGCGGGGATGACCACGCTCACCAGGGGGCTGTCGCCTTGCTCCTCCAACGCTGCCTCCTTGCCGGCGCTCAGCCGGGGCACGGCACAGCAAAGATCATTGCCCGCCCCTCCGCCTGCAGGAGCGGGTAGCGCCCGCTGCGCAGGAGCGCCTCGCCATCCAGCCGGCCACCAACCGCGCCGAGGAAAATGTAGCCCACCGAATGCTCGCAAAGGGCCTTGTGCCCTGCATCGGTCATTATCTCGTCCGTTCCCAGTTGGGACAAATCCATCAGCTCTTCCACGTAGCGCGGCGAGACGACCTCAGCCACGTAAGTGAGGACCGGCAGGTTGGTCTCGTGGCCACTGACGATCGTGAGCCACCAGCCCGCATCTGGCCCGGCGATGGTCCTGCCGCTTGCGGAAACGGGGAAGGTGTTCACGAGGATGCGCGCCTGCGGAGGGATGTGCTCCTTGACCCATGCGAACAGGCGCACATCTTCCGGACGCACGAGGACGTAGCGCTCATCGACTATGCGCCCGTAGGCAGCAAAGCCAATGGCGGCCAGCGCGAGCACCAGCGCGAGCCTGGCGCGCGGCTGCAGCCGCAGCGCCCGCACAAGCAAGGAGAGCAGGAAGCCAGCTGCCGGTGCGAGGAAGAGATACAGCCCCATCCAGAGCGTGGTGAAGTTAATGAGATCCAGCCCGCGCAGCCGCAGCCTGTAGCCGTTGGCGGCCACTATAAGAATGGCTAAGGATGCAAGCAGTGCTATACCCTGCCGCGGCCTCAGGATGAGGCAGGTGGCCGCTCCAAGCGCGGCAAAAAGCAGGAGTGCTGGGGAGCAGTACTCGGCGATCGCAGGCACGCCGAAATAGGCCGCAGCAAACTCCGGGCTGTGCCACGTGAGCCCCTGGGATGCTACAAGCCGCTGCGTGCTCAGCACACGCCAGAGCCAGGGGCTTGCGGCAAGCACGCCAAGCGCGGCGCCGATGCATCCTTCCAGGGCCGCCAGCCGGGCCTCAGCCTGCTGGAAGCGGGCGAGGGCGAGCATCCCCGCGAGGAAAGCGAAGGCAAAGACGAAGATACGATAGTGCACGAACATGAGCGCTGCTGTGGCCAACGCAAGCAACGGCAGGACTCGCGCTGCGCGCACCTGCCGCCTGATTGCCAGGCCAAAGAGAAAGGCCACGAGCGGCAGGAGCGTTTGGCCGCCAAGCTGGGTATCCCGGCTCCAGTTGATGTAGTACTGCGGCATCTTCGAGGAGAAGGCGACGATGGCTGCCGCCCAGAAGCTCACTTGCGGTTCCCCGAAGATCGCTTGCGAGAGAAGGTAGATGCTGAGTGGTGCGAAAGCGTTCAGCACGCGTTCCAGCCAGAAGACAGCCCACCACGGCTCCATGCCGGTCAGCCAGTGGAGCAAAGCTGCCCAGACGTGGAACCCAAAGTGGTAGCTGAAGGTGCTGCTCGTCGGGATGAAACGTCCCCAGTTTGGCGGGATCCCGCCGTGCTCGATGACGAGCATTGTGGCAGCCGTGTGGTTGATCGCATCGCCCCACAGTGGCCAGGCGACGCCGCGCGCCTGCCACCAGCGCAGGCAAAAGCTGAGGCCAAGGAGCGCCGGCATGGTCCAGGCCTCGGCACCCTTGGGCAAGCGCGGCTGATGCCCCAGGCCGCGGCGCAGGGCCACAGCCAGGGCGGCAAGCGCAAGGCCAGCGGCCAGGGCAACGGCTGCAGTGCCGCTCAGGCGCAAGCCCAAAGCTGTGGCCACTGCCACAAGCGCCGGCCAGAAAGCAAGGCCAAGCAGGAGCCGGGCACCTGCGGCCGCCCACGGATCGGTGCAGAGATGTGTTCGCAGCGGCAGGCCCAGCAGGTAGCCCACCGGATAACAGAGAAAGAGGAGCGCAAGGGATGCTAGCAGCATCGGCCCAACCCCAGATTAGTCAAAGTGCAAGCAGCGGCGGGCCTGGCCAGAGCTCAGGCGCCGCCTGCACAGGATACAATGGCTGAGGGCTTCGGCCCAAGCTCGCTTGGGGCGCTCGTCGCTAGCGCCAGCGAGAGCTGGCCGCCGCGATGAAGCTCATCACCAGAAGCGCCGTGGCGCAGGCGAGCCCGAAGATAGCTGCAGCCACCCCAGCAGCCCTCGGCAACGCTCCCACAGCATGGTGCCATCCCAACAGGGCACAGGTTCCGATGAGGAAAACCAGCCCCATGCTCATGAGGCCGATATAGACGCGCATCAGGCCCTTTCCGGGGCCTCGGTCGCTCGCATCTCCTGGCAGCTCTTTCTCTTCTCCTGCAGCACTCGCGAATGCGGGCGAGGGCAACACCAAGATACCACGCAAGGGCGCACCCATCAAGCAAGGCCATGGCGCTCCTCGCCCGAGCTCAGCAGGAGCCGGAAGAAGCGAGCAAGAGCGCGTGCGGCTCTACCGCCTGAGCAACCGCAGCAGCAAGTTGAGCAGCACTGTGAGCACCAGGCTCAAGAGGAGCGAAGTCCCCAGTGGCAGCCAACAGGACCAGTTCCTGCCCTGGAGGTGGATATCCCCAGGCAGCCTCCCAAGGCCGGGAACGCGGCCAAACAGGAGCACAAGGCCACCGACAAGGACAAGCAATACTCCCAGGAATACGAGCAACCGCCCAAAGCTCTCCAGACCAGGCGCCATCGTTCACCTCAAGAGCCACAAAGCCTGCGCCGAGCTGTATTCATTATAGATTCATTGCCGCGCGGCTCGCCTCATGCCATAGCCGGGCCACGGCCAGCACTTGGCTGAGCTCCTGCATCTCTTGAGCGGGTGTGGTTTGGCGGAAGCTGACGCCCGCATTGCGGGCGTGTATCCGGCCAGAGTGCTCTAGCCGCGCTTGTTGCCCCCTTTGTCGGAGCGTGTGTTGGTGCCAAAGCGCATTGGCCGCTGCTGCGGCAGTCCAGGAGGCATTCCCGCCCACCCTCCCAGTGACTTGGCGCCTCTTTTGGGGGTGGGTGGGAGAGGCTTGCCGCTTGAGCGCCGCGCTCGGCCAGCGAGCGCTGGGGCCAAGAAAGGGCGGGTGGGTGGGGATTCTTCCTGAGGCGACGCATCAGCGGCCAAGGTGCGGTGGGAACGGCAGCCGCTGCCCTTGGAAGTGCGCGCTGGCCGCCGTGGAGCTCTGAGGACGGTGGGGCGTGGCTCTTGGTGAGCTCGTTGGCCGCCAAAGTCGTGCTCGTCTTGAGGCACGGCT
>JAPWUW010000330.1 GCA_028275325.1 Anaerolineae bacterium
CGATGACGTACAGGCCAAAGGGGAAACGCCAGCGCACGAAAGCGAGCATGCGCCCATCTGGCGACCAGGCGGGGTCCAAGCCATCCGTGAGGCGACGAAGTCCACTGCCATCTGCGTTCACCACGTAAATATCGCCTCCACTTGCAAGCTGAAAGGCTATCTTGCCGGCCAGATTGGTGATGGGGCTGCTGGGAGGCCCGGCCGTGAGCGCAGCCGCCTCAGCGCTTGCTTCCGCCGAAGGCGTCGCTGCTGCAGGTGCTGCAGCCGCAGGGGCAGCTGAGCCCTGCTCAGCGGGGATGCGCAACGTCTGGCCGGCGTAGATGAGCCCCGGGTAGCTCAGCCCATTTGCGCGCATCAGATCAGCAAGGCTCACGCCAAACCGCTCTGCGATCCCAGAAAGCGTGTCTCCGGCCTGGACCACATAGTCGAAGCCGGGAACTGGTGTCGGCGTGCCAACCACCGTCGGGGTCGGCGGTAGGGCTCCGCTCACCGGGATGCGCAGCACCTGCCCGACGTATATCTGGGATGGGTTCGCGATGCCGTTCGCCTGCACGATGGCCTCGACGGAAACCCCGTAGCGACGAGCTATACGCGTCAGGTTCTCCCCCCAAGCCACAGTGTGCTCCACGTACGACGCCACCCCTGTACCAGGTGCCGTCGCAACCGCACTGGGCTGAGGGGTCGGCTCGGGTGCAGGCGTGGGCTGGGAAGGCTGCAGGGTGGCTGTTGGCAAGGCCGGCGTCGCAGGGCTAGTGGGAACCGCACCCGTGGTAACAGAAGGGGTCGGCACACTCAGCCCCTGCTGTTGCGCCAGCAGAGTCGCAGCCAGGGCCGTCTGTAAGGCTTCCTTCGTCTCTGCCGGGATGCGCACAAGAGTGGGCTGTGCCTGCCGGGCACCACGGCCCCGACACCCAGAAACGAAAAGAGCAACCATCAGCCAGACAAGAACGGCACGTATCCACCACCGCGAAGATCTCATCATCTGCCTCCGCGCGATTACTCGTAGCGCAAAGCGTCAATCGGGTTAAGCGAAGCAGCTCGTCTTGCCGGATACAGGCCGAAGAAGATGCCCACGGCAGAGGCAACACCAGCGGCAAGCAACACTGTCTGGGCAGTGAGGACTGGCCGAACACCCTGCAGGAACACACTTGCCTGGTTCGCCGCCAGCGCTCCCAAAACCACCCCCACCACCCCGCCTGTTAGCGATAGCGTGACCGCCTCGACCAGGAACTGCAACAGGATATCGCGGCGACGGGCACCAACAGCCTTGCGAATGCCGATCTCCCTTGTCCGCTCCGTGACGGAGACGAGCATGATGTTCATGATGCCAATCCCCCCAACAAGGAGGGAGATACCGGCAATGGCGCCCAAGAAAGCGGTGAGCACTGAGGTTATCTCCGAGAAAATAGCGGTTATATCGGCCTGACTGATCACCGAGAAGTCGTCCTTCTCGCCGAGCCGCAAGCGATGCACCCGCCGGATGACAGTCCGCACCTCCTCCGCAGCTCTATCCATATCCGCTTCACTTGTCGCCTGCACGTAAATGGCGGAGACGCCGGGCTCTCCACGCCGGCCCCGCAGCGTGTAGAGGCGCGTCTGGGCGGTAGAAAGGGGCACGTAGACGTAGCTATCCACATCGGCAAAGGCCGAGCCTCCTTTCCTCTCCAAGACGCCGACAACCTGGAAAGGCACCCCCTTGATCCGCACCCTTTTGCCGATGGGGTAGCTATCCCCAAAGAGCTCGCGCGCGATGCGTGGGCCAAGCACGCACACAGCGGCACGAGCCGATTCGTCCCCCTCGGCTATGAACCGCCCGTAGGCCACCCGAAACTGCCGCACCTGCAGGAAATTGGGCCAGACGCCAACAATGGTGGCCCGCTTGCTCTCAACGCCGCTCGTGATCTCAGCGACCGTTTGGATCTCGGGGCTGACCGCGGCCACATGCGGCGCAGCCGCTTGCCCTTGGAGCGCATACACATCGGCCATCGTGAGCACCGCTCTTTCGGCCCCAAGCAGGGAAGCCGCGCCACCACCACCGAACTCGCTGAGAGAACCTGGCACCACGAAGAGCAAGTTCGAGCCAATCGATTGCATCCGCCTGGTGACGAAAGCCTGCACACCCTGGCCGAGAGAGACTAGGGCGATCACAGCGCTCACACCTATGATCACGCCAAGCATGGTGAGCGCCGCCCGCAACTTGTTGGCGATCAGCGCGCGGAAGGCCATGAGCAGGCTATCCCACAGGACCATCTATGCCCCCTGCGGCTCCGCCATCATCCCTCTGGCAACGCGGCTCATGCGCCTCCTTTCGGCGGAGACAGGCTCATCCCCGACGATCCTTCCGTCCTGGATGCGCACGATGCGGCGCGTGCAGCAGGCTATATCGGGGTCGTGTGTGACGAACACGATCGTAATGCCTCGCTCCTCATTGAGCCTTTGGAATATGGCCATCACCTCAGCGCCCGAGCGCGTATCGAGGTTGCCAGTAGGTTCATCGGCCAGAATGATCGTGGGCTCGTTCACAAGCGCCCGGGCGATGGCCACCCTTTGCCTCTCGCCGCCAGAAAGCTCTGTCGGCTTATGCTTTACGCGGTGGCCAAGGCCCACGGCTTCTAGGGCTGCGATAGCTCGCTGCCGCCTTCCGCTCACCACCCCGGCGTAGATCAGCGGCAACTCAACGTTCTCCACCGCGGTAAGGCGCGGCAGCAGGTTGAAGTTCTGGAAGACAAAGCCGATTTCCTTGTTGCGAATGCGCGCAAGCTGGTTGTCGTTCAAGCGGCTGACATCAACTCCCCGCAAAAAATACTGGCCTGCGGTCGGCCGATCGAGGCAACCGATGATGTTCATCAACGTGGACTTGCCGGAGCCAGAAGGTCCCATGATGGCGAGCATTTCACCAGCCACCACCTGCAGGGAGACATCCCTCAGCGCCTGCACGGAGACGCTCCCAAGGCGGTAGACCTTGCTCACCTGCCGCACATCGATCACAGGCTCGCTGTCGCCCACCAGCACGGCTCAGCCCTCGTTCGTACCGGGTGGGGCGAAGAGGCTGCGCAATTCCTGCGCCCCGGATGTGGTGCGAACCAGCAACCTATCTCCCTCCTCCACGCCTGCCAGCACCTGAGTCACGCCATCACCGGAAAGGCCGAGCACCACCTCCACTGGCACCGGCACCCCATCCACCACGCGCTCCACAAATGTCACGCCACTCGCCTTATCGACCTGTATGGCCCGGTCCGGCACCACAAGGACACCCTCTAGCCGATTGGTTTCGATGGTCACCTGCGCCGTGAGCCCAGCCCTCAGCCCTGGAACGGCCTCATCCAGCTCCACGCGCACCTCGTA
>JAPWUW010000042.1 GCA_028275325.1 Anaerolineae bacterium
AAGAAGTTCCGCGAGCTCGTGCGCGAGGTGAGCATGCTCCTCGGCTACGAGGCCACGCGGGATCTGCGCCTGGAGCCACTCAGCATCACCACGCCCATGGGGGAGGCTTTCGGCCAGAAGCTCGCCGATAAAGTGGGCCTTGTGCCCATCCTGCGCGCAGGGCTCGGCATGGTGGAGGGCCTCTGGGAGATGCTCCCCTCAGCGGAGGTCTGGCACATCGGGTTCTACCGCGATGAGCGCACTCTGCAGCCAATACAGTACTACAGCAACTTGCCTGTGGCGCCCACGGTGACGGTCTGCCTTGTGCTGGACCCCATGCTCGCCACGGGCGGCTCCGCTGTGGCCACAGTCGACATTCTCAAGCGCTGGGGGGCAAGGCGCATCAAGTTCATAGGGCTTATCGCCGCGCCGGAGGGCCTCATGCGCCTGCGGGAGGCGCACCCTGATGTCGACGTGCACCTGGCCGCGGTGGACCGGCAACTGAACGAGGCCGGGTACATCATCCCTGGCTTGGGGGATGCCGGCCACCGCCTCTTCGGCACCGGCTAGGGCAGCGGCGCATGTGGGGAGCCTATGCAGCGACGTTTGCCGTTGGGTTCGCCCTGAGCCTTGTGCTCAGCCCCGTTTGCGCCAGGGTGGGGGAGCGCCTGGGCATTGTCGACTGGCCTGGCGGCCGCCGCCAGCACTCTCGCCCCACCTCTCGCCTGGGGGGAGTTGCTCTCTACGTGGCCTTCGTCGCCGCCGTGGCCCTCTCTCAGGCGCTGCCAGTGCCGCGCCTGGACCCAAACGAGCCGCGGCGCGTCCTTGCCCTCCTTGCCGGCACGAGCATCGTCTTTCTCGTGGGGCTCCTGGATGACGTGCTGGACCTGCCGGCCTGGGCGCAGTTCCTAGGGCAGCTGCTGGCCGCAGCTGTGGGCGTTTGGGGGCTAATCTTCATCGAGTACGTCAACAACCCCTTCTCGGAGGACCCGCAGGCGCGCATTTACTTCCCCCGCTGGTTTGCCGTGGGCCTGAGCCTTTTCTGGCTCCTGGGGGTGACGACCACAGTGAACTGGCTCGATGGGCTCGATGGCCTTGCAGCTGGCGTCGTGGCCATCGCGAGCCTTGTCCTCTTTGCCAACGCCGCCTTCCGGCTGCAGCCGCCACAGGCCAGCGTGGCGCTCCTGCCGCTCGCGCTCTCTGGCGCTTGCCTGGGCTTCCTGCCGCACAACTTTCACCCCGCGCGCGTCTTCATGGGCGGCGGCGCCTACACCATCGGCTACGCGCTCGGGGCGCTCTCGATCATTGGCGGGGCGAAAGTGGCCACCGTGCTCCTCGTCATCGGCGTGCCGGCGCTGGATGTGGCCTACCTCATCTTGCGGCGCATGCGCCGCGGCGGCCGCCCACACGTTGGCGGGCGGGATCACCTGCACTTTCGCTTGCTGGATCGCGGCTGGCCGCAGCGGCGCATCGTCCTGGGTTACTACGCTTTCTGCGCCTTCTTCGGGGCGCTTGCCCTGGCCCTGCCGCCGCGGCAGTACAAGCTCCTGGCCCTCCTGGCCCTCGGGGCGCTCGCCCTGGCCCTGCTCCTGCGCGCCGAGCGGCTGCCGCGCAGGCAGGCCTGAACGCACCCCCTGCGCCACTCCCGCAGGCGCTGCTAGGCGCGCTGCCGCGCATCCAGGACTTGGCGCACCTTCTGTGCCAGGGCGCTTGCCGTGAAGGGCTTTTGCAGGAAAGCAACCCCCTCATCGAGAACGCCCAGGTGCACAATGGCGTTATCCGTGTAACCGGAGGTGTAGAGCGTCGCCATCTCGGGGTGGCTTTCCTGCAGGAGCTGGGCAAGCTGCCGCCCGTTCATCCCCGGCATGACAACGTCGGAGACAAGCAGGTCAATCCGGCCGGGGTGGGCGCTGCCAATGGCCAGCGCCTCCCGGGGCGTCCCGGCAACCAGCACCCTGTAGCCCAGCTGCTCCAGGATGCGCGCGGTCACCGCGCGCACCGAGGCATCGTCCTCCACGACCAGCAACGTCTCGGTGCCGCCGGGGAAGGGCTCGCTCGCCTCAGGCTCGGCAGCAAGGTCGCCCGCCGCCGCAAAGGGCACGTAGATCTTGAACGTCGAGCCGCAGCCAAGCTCGCTGTAGACGCGGATGTGACCACCGTGCTGCCTCACGACGCCGTAGACGATGCTTAGCCCGAGGCCTGTGCCCTTGCCGGGCTCCTTCGTGGTGAAGAAGGGCTCGAAGAGGTGCTGCTTCACCTCCTCGCTCATGCCCACTCCGGTATCGGAGACGGCCAGCAACACGTACTGGCCGGCCGTCACGCCCAGGTGCGTGCGGGCATAGGCCTCGTCCAGCGCTACCGGGCCGACCTCGATGGTGAGCGTCCCGCCGCCGGGCATGGCGTCCCGTGCGTTCACGGCAAGGTTCACGATCACCTGCTCCAGCTGGGCCTCATCGCCGAAGATGGTGCAGGGCTCTGCGCTTGGCAGCAGCACGAGCTCGATATCCTCGCCCAGCAGGCGCCGCAACATCTTGCCAAGGGAGCTCACAAGCTCTCTCAGGTCCAGCAGCCTGCGCTGCGCCACGTGCCGGCGCGAGAAGGTGAGCAGCTGGCGCGTGAGCCTGGCCGCCCGCTCGCACGCTGCCATCACCTCCTCCAGCTCCGCCCTGGCGTCGTGCTCGGCGGGCAAGAGCTCCATGGCGAAGGTGGCATGCCCCACAAGCGCCGTGAGGATGTTGTTGAAGTCGTGCGCCACGCCGCCGGCAAGCCGCCCTACGGATTCCATCCGCTGCAGCTGGCGCAGCTCTTCCTCAAGCGTCCTCTGCAGCGTGAAATCCGTGAGGGTGCAGTGCAGGCGCCACTGCGCGCTCACGGGGTCGCTAGCCGGGTGGCCGCGCAGGAGCACAATGGCCTTGCCGCCATCGGCCTTCACCAGCACGAGCTCCCCCTGCACATCCCTGCCGGCCAGAGCCTCCTCCAGGCTCTGGGCAAAGGCGGCCGCGCTCTCCGGCGCCAGGAAGGAGGCGAACTCCTGCCCCAGAGCCTGAGCCGGGCTTACGCCAAGGAGCTCGGCCCAGGCCCTGTTGACCGCCACCAGCCTCCCCTGCGCGTCGAGGGATTGGTAGGGGATGGGCGCATCCTGGTACAGCTGCCGGAAGCGCTGCTCGCTCTTTGCGAGCTCCTCTGCGGCTTGCTTGGCGACCAGGCCGAGGGCAATATCCGCGCACAGCCGCTCCAGCGAGGCGACTTGCTCGGCGCTGAAGAGCCCCGGCCGCCGATCTGCAAGCTGCAGCAAGCCAAGCACCCGGCCATTGGCGCGCAGCGGCAGGAGCAAGAGCGAGCGAAACCCGGCCGCAAGGCACCAGGGGCGCCAGTTGGCCACGGGGAGTTCCCCGCGCTCGTTCTGCAGCGCCATGAGGTCGCTCGTCCAGAAGCCGCCAGATGGCAAGAGCAGCCCGCAGGAGCCGCTGCCATCGCCCAGCACCGCGCCGCAGAGGCAGGCATAGCGGCCATCGCCGCCGAGCAGCGCGCCATCGAGCTCCAGGAACTCGCCTGTCAGCCCGTAGGATGCGCGGTACGGGTAGTCCTCCCCATCGCGCAGGCGGATGGCGCCCGCCTCGCAGCCCGTGTGCGCCCGCAGCAGCCCCAGCGCAAGCTCCAGCACGGCCTCCGTATCCTGGGCATCGGCGAGGGCGCGCAAGAAGGAAAGCGAAAGCTGCTGTTCCTCCCGCAGAAGCCTCTCGAGCGTGACATCGCGTGCCACTGCAAGCACACCATCGACAGTGCCCTGGCCATCGGCCATCGGATAAAGGGAGACAAAGTAGTGCCGCACACCTTCACCTGCCGGCCGCAGCTCAAGCTCCAGCTGTTGCCTCTGGCCCTGAAGGCAGGCCTCCAGCGCTTGCCAGACCGCCGGCGTGAGCACCTCCGGCCGGATGAGCTGCGCAAATGGCCTGCCGAGCACCTCCTCGCGCCCCCGACGGGCCAAGTGCAGGAGCGCGGCGTTGGCAAGCGTGACGCGCCCGCTGCGGTCGATCGCGGCGATCAGATCGCCACTGGCCTCTATGGCCCGCTCGTACTGGCGCAGCAGCCGCTCCAGGCCGCGCGCCGCGCTGATGTCGTCGAGCATTGCCAGTGCCAAAGCCCTCTGTGGCCCCGGGATGAGCTGCACGTGCGCCGAAATCGGGATCGGTTTGCCCGTGGCATTGACGAGCTCCCCTTCCCAGCTTGCCGCCCCGGCGGCGCGCAGCTCAGCAAGCTTGCCGGGCGGGTAGAGGGAGTACTCGCCCGGGGTGCGCTGGAGGATTTGCTCCCTGCCCTCCGCCAGCAAGCGCGCTGCCGCCTCATTTGCCTCGAGGAACTGCCCGGGGCTGCCCTCCGCAGGGAGCTCGTGCAGCAGCACGGCCAGCCCTAGGCGGTCGAAGAAGCTTGCAAAGCTCTCCAGGCCCTTTTGCGCGCCGGCCAGCGCCTGCTCGCGAACGAGGGTCGGTGCCGCGAGGCTGCCGAGCGCGGCCACCAGCTGGGCATCGGCCTCGCTGAACCCGCCGGGCTTGTTCGCAAGCACAATCGCGCCCAGCGGGCCCTCCGGCCCCGGCAGCGGCACCACAAGCAGGTTCTGCAGTTGGGGATGGTCTGGCGGCAGGAGCGCAGCAAGGTTGCTGCGGGCGAAGTCGTTTTCCCAGAAGGGCTTGCCGCGCTCCCGCAGGAGCGAAAGGAGCGCACTTTGCCCGCCGTGCCGGCTCCACTGGGCCAGCCGCTCGCCAGCAAGCGTGGGGAAGAAGGCGGGCAGAGGCGCGCTCTCCATGGCCAGCAAGAGATAGCCCTCCCGCGCCCCCAGGAGCTCCCTGCAGGCGCCAAGCAGCGCCTCTACGGCCTCGTTCAGGCTGCTTGCGCCCAGGAGCGCCTGCCCGAGCGAGCGCAGGAGAGAGAGCGGCACAGCAGCCGGGGGTTCACCCGGCGGATCCTCAGCAGCAGAGGGGCCGCTGTGGAGAGGGGACTCGCACTCACACATCCCTTCATCCTCCTCGCTGAGGTGAACCATGCCCGGAGGGCAGGCAGGCCGGTGCGTGTGCCTGGCCACAGGCGCCTCAGCCCGCCCCCAGGCAGCAAAGCGCTGCTAATTTAGCACAGCTCGCCCGCGAGTGCCAGCCCGGCGGCGGGCCGCTCGGCCCCTTGCCTCAGGGTGAGACGCCTCGCAGTGAGAGCTGGCCCGCGAAGTGGCACGCCGCCAGGTGGCCGGGCTGCGCTTCCTGCAGGGGTGGCGCCTGCTCCCTGCACAGGGGCTGGGAATAGCGGCAGCGAGGGTGAAAATAGCAGCCGGAAGGGGGGTTGGCGGGGTTCGGGACCTCCCCTTCCAGCGGGAGCATCGCGGAGCGAATGCGCGGATCCGGGATGGGCACTGCAGCCATGAGCGCTTCCGTGTACGGGTGCAGGGGGCGCGCAAAAAGCTCCTCGGTGGGCGCAAGCTCCACCAGCTTGCCCACGTACATCACGGCCACGCGGTTGCAGATGTGCTTGACCACGCTGAGGTCGTGGGAGACGAAAAGGTAGGTGAGGCTGAGCTCCTGCTGCAGCCGCAGCATGAGGTTGAGCACCTGTGCCCGCACGGAGACATCCAGGGCTGAGACGGGCTCATCCGCCACGACCAGCCTGGGGTGGAGCACGAGTGCACGGGCGATGACAATGCGCTGGCGCTGGCCACCGCTGAAGGCATGCGGGTAGCGCAGCATGTACTCCGGCCGCAGCCCGACCATCTCGAGCATCTGTGCCACCCGTTGCACACGTTCTTCCCGGCTCTTTATCCCCTCGATGACAATGAGCGGCTCGCTCACGATATCCAGGAGGTTCATGCGCGGGTTGAGCGAGGCGTACGGATCCTGGAAGATCATCTGCATTTCCCGCCGCAGGGGGCGCAGCTCATCCTCAGAGAGGGTGGCCACATCCACCACATCCCCCGCAGCCGTGCGAAAGAGGATCTGGCCGGCTGTAGGATCTATGGCGCGCAGTATGCAGCGCGCCGTCGTCGTCTTGCCGCAGCCGCTCTCCCCCACGAGCCCGAGCGTTTCGCCCTCGTAGATGGCAAAGCTGACGTCGTCCACAGCGCGGATCTGGCCGATCAAGCGGCGGAAGAAGCCCTTGCGCAGGGGGAAGTACTTCTTGAGGGACCGCACCTCAAGGAGCGGCTTCTCATCCTGGGCCATGGTGCCCGCCGGCACTTTGCTCTACCTCCCCTGTGGCGCTGGGTGCAGGAGAAAGCAGCTTGCCCACTGCAGGCCCTGCACGGGCTGCAGCGTGGGCTGCTGCCTGTCGCAGGTGCCGGGCATGAAGGAGCGGCAGCGCGGGTGAAACGGGCAGCCCGGCGGGCGGTTGAAGGGGTGCGGGATGGAGCCCTCAATGGCGGGCAGGAAACTGCGAGGTGGCGTGCGCAAGGAAGGGATCGAGCGCAAGAGCGCCTGCGTGTAGGGGTGCTGGGGGCTGTGGAAGATATCCTCCACAGGCCCGCGTTCCACCACGCAGCCGAGGTACATCACCACCACGTAGGAGGCAACCTGCGCGATCACCCCAAGGTCGTGCGTGATGAAGATGATGGCCATGCGGCGCTCTCGCTGCAGCGAGCGCAACAGGTTGAGCACCTGTGCTTGCGTCGTCACGTCTATGGCCGTCGTCGGCTCATCGGCGATGAGGAGCGCCGGGTTGCAGGCAAGGGCCATGGCGATGATCGCCCGCTGCCGCAACCCGCCGGAGAGCTCCCAGGAGTAGGCATGGAAGCGCTGCTCCGGGCTCGGCACGCCCACCTCCCGCAGGCGCTCCAGGGCGATGAGGCGCGCTTCTTCCTCATCCACGGCCTGATGGAGCCGGATCGCCTCCACAAGCTGAAAGCCAATGGTGTGCACAGGGCTGAAGGAAGCCATCGGCTCCTGCGGGATGAGCGCGATCTCCGCGCCGCGGATGGAGCGCATCTCCCTGCCCATCGGGTCCAGCTTGGCCAGGTCAACGAAGCCGTTGGCCTGCTGCGCCTTCTGGATGCTCACTTTCTGCGGCCTGTAAAGGATCTCTCCGCCGACAACCCGGCCAGGCGGCTCCACGATGCGCAGGATCGACTTGCCCGTCACGCTTTTGCCGCAGCCGCTCTCGCCCACAAGGCCGACCACTTCCCCCGCGCGCACCTCGAAGCTCACGCCGTCGACGGCGCGCACAATTCCTTCGTCGAGGAAGAAATAGGTGCGCAGATCCCGGACGGAAAGGATTGGCTGCTCTTGCATCCCCTATATGCCTCAGGGCGTTGGCCCTTTAGTGGTACGGGTCGGCTGCATCGCGCAGGCCATCTCCCAGCACGTTCAGGCAAAGCACGGTGATGATCACGGCCAGGCCTGGCAGGAGCAGCCAGGGCGCAAGCACAATCGACTGCAGGTTCTGCGCCTCCTGGAGCAGCACCCCCCAGCTGATGGCTGGCGGCCTGAGCCCCAGCCCAAGGAAGCTGAGAAAGGTCTCGTTGATGATCATCACGGGGATGGCGAGCGTGCTGGCGGCGATGATATGGCTTGCCATTGTGGGAAGGATGTGTCGGAAGATGATCCGCCGCCGCTTGCAGCCAGCCAGGCGCGCGGCAACGACGAAATCCTCCTCCCGCAGCGAGAGGAAGCGCCCGCGCACCTCGCGCGCGAGCGTCGTCCAGCCGATGAGGCTCAGGATAACCGTGATGGCAAAGTAGACGCGCTCCACGCTCCAGGTGCGCGGCAGCGCCGCCGTGAGCGCCATCCAAATCGGGATGGGCGGCAGAGATTGGAGGACCTCGATTGCGCGCTGGATGACGAGGTCCACCCAGCCGCCAAAGTAGCCTGAAACGCCCCCGAGCAGGATCCCCAGGAAGATGCTGAGGAAAACGGCCACCAGGCCGATGGAGAGCGAAACCTGCGTGCCGTAAACGAGGCGGGACCACTGATCCCGCCCCAGCCGGTCGGTGCCGAGCAGGTGCACCCTTACGCTCTGCTCCTCAGGCAACAGGAGGTGCCTATCCCACTGGAAAAGGCCGAGCACCGAGTAGGGGTAGCCGCGGCCAAAGAAGCGCAGGCGGATCTTCTGGCTCGGGTCGATGCGCCACTCCATGCGCAAGGTCTTCGGGTTGCGCTCCCCACGGACGCCATAGACGTACGGCCGCAGCCGGCCGCCGTCGAAAAGGTGCACGGCCTGGATGGGCACAAACAGCTCAGTGGAGATGGCCTCATTGGGGTCCTGCGTGGCAAAGAAGCCGGGGATGGCAGCGACTACGCTCACAAGCAAGAGGATCGCGCCGCTTGCCAGCGCCAGCCGATGCCGCCGAAACCGCCACCAGACAAGCTTCCAGTTGGGGGCGACGTAAAAGGCTTCCGCGACCTTCGCCTCCACCCCTGGCAGGGGGACGGCCGCTTCCTCGGCCGCAGCGCGCCCGCCGGGAGGCACCAGCACGGGTTCCTCGCCCATGGCTAGGATTCCTCCATGCGAATGCGCGGGTCGGCCCAGGCAAGCAGGATATCGGAGATGAGGGTGCCGATAATGGCAAGGCAACAGTAGATGAGCACGATCGCACCGGCAAGGAACATGTCCTGCGTTATGAGAGAGCGCAGGAACATGGGGCCAATTGTCGGCAGGTTGAGCACTGTCGCCACGACAAGGCTGCCGGAGAAAATCTGCGGCAGGTACCAGCCGATGGTGCTGATGAGCGGGTTGATGGCCAGGCGCACGGGGTAGCGGAGCACAAGCTGCCACTCCGGCAGCCCTTTGGCGCGGGCCATCTCCACATATGGCTTGCGCAGCTCATCGAGAAGGTTGGCGCGCATGATGCGCGCCAGGCGCGCTGTGCCGCCGATGCCCAGAATGACCACCGGCACCCATATGTGCTTGAGCAAATCGATCACGCGCCCAAGGCTCCATGGGGCATCCACGTACTCGGGGGAGAAAAGGCCCGTCACGCTCACGCCAAAGTACTTGAAGGCGACCCACATGAGCACGAGCGCGAGCATGAAAGAAGGCGTCGCCACCCCCACGTAGTTGAGAACGGTGAAAAGGTAATCCGCCCAGGAATACTGGTGCGTGGCGCTGTAAATGCCAATCGGGATGGCCACAGCCCACGTGAAAAGCAGGCTCAGGAGGGCAATGCTTACCGTGAGGATCAATCGATCCTTGATGAGCTGCAAGTTAGGCCGCTGCCAATCCAGCGAGACGCCCAGATCCCCCCGCAGCACCCTTGTCACCCACTTGACGTACTGGATGGCCACGGGCTGGTCGAGCCCGTAGAGCTGCCGCAGGGCATCAATCTGCTGCTGATCTATCGACGTGCCGGAAGCGGCAAGCTCCGCAATGTAGCTCGTCAGGAAATCCCCTGGCGGCGCCTGAATGACGAAAAAGGCGAACACCGAAAAGATGAAAAGCAATAATGGCAAGAGCAACAAACGCTTGATGACATAGGCGACCATTGCACCCGAACCTCAAAGCTGGCCTGAAGCCACCGCGGCCAGCTGCACTGCCCGACCCCTGCGCCGCTAAGGCGTGGGCGGGGTGAACGCCCCGCCCACACGGCCTTTCCCTTGCTGCTTGCCCCGCCAGGCGCGAGGCGGGCGGCAGCTAGCTCTTGAAGAAGTACTGCTCCGTGCGCGTGTTCCCGGGTGTGCGCAGTGGCCAGTCGTTGCCGGCCGTCTCCGGGACGTTGCGCATCTTCTTGTTGACGACAATCACCCCCTGCACCATGGGCGTGAGGCCAACTGTGCCGATCTCCCAGATGTTCTCGGCCCAGATGCGGAAGAGCTCCTGGGCGAGCTCGATCTGCCGTTCCCTGCCGACGCGCCTGGCCTCATCGATTATCTCGACCAGGCGCTTGATCTCCGCTGGCGGCTCCATCCCTTCCTTGCCGCCCGTCTCGTACCACTTGCGGAAGAGCGGGCCGAAGGTGAGGGCAATGGCGCTGCGCGGATCCTGCTTTGGCTGGCCGGTGAAGGGGAAGCCGGTGGTGTCGTCGTTCCAGATCTCGATCATGAGGTCGTTTGTGTCCCGCAGCTGGAAGCCAAGGGCGCGCTCGCGCGTCTCGATATGGGCGCGCACTCCGACCTTTGCCCAGTTCTGCACGACAATCTGGCCGACATCGCTCCAGTTGGCAAACTGCGGGATGACCTGGATCTCAAGGTCCAGCCGCTCGCCATTTGGCAGTAAGCGGAAGCCCTCGCCATCGCGCTTGTCGAGCCCGATGCCATCCAGGAGCTGGTTGGCCTTGTCGGGGTCGTACTCAGTGTACTTGTATGCCCATTCGTCCCCAGGGTAGTAGGGATGCCACGGTGCGGGTACTGCCTGGCGCGCCTCCCCCAGCCCCAGGAAAGCCGATTGCTTGATCTGCTCCCGGTCGATGGCGTGCGAGAGGGCGATGCGGAAATCCTTGACGCGCAGGATCTCCCCGATGGCCGGGTTCTTGACGTATGTCTGGTTGAACATGAGCACGGCATCGCAGCCGCCGAAAGTGGGCCAGGTGAGCACGCGATAGCCGCCCTTCTCGGCGTTCTCGACCAGGACGGGGTAGTTGCTCATCTTGATGTGGCGGCCCTGCATGTCGAACTCGCCGGCCACTGCAGCAAGGTTGAGCGCCTCCACATCGGCAAAGAAGGTGAAGCGGACGGCATCGATGTAGGGCAGCTGCTGGCCCTCGGCATCGACGGCGAAGTAGTACGGGTTGCGCTTGAGCAAGAACACCTGATCCGCAACGGAGGAATTCTCCGGCACCCAGGCGGCAGTGCTGGGGCGCCGGCCGCTCACGTGCGGCATTGCCTCGACAGCGAAGAGCTCCACCCACGTCTGGAAGCCAGCAGCCTTCACCTTGGCGTCGAGCTCGGCCTTATCCACAAAGGCGGGGTGGAACTGCTTCAGGTAGTGGGCTGGGGCAAAGGAGAGGTTCATGATCGCCTTATCGGCACCGTCTTTATTGGCAAGCTCCATGAGGAAGGTCGTGTTGGGCTCGGTGTAGACCCACTGCACGGTGTAATCATCGATCTTCTCCACCTTGGCTGGGGTGCCATCGCTGTTTTTCATCCAGCCAGGGATCGTCGGTGAAAGCTCCTCATTTAGCAGGATGTGCTCGTACCAGAAGAGGATGTCATCGGCGGTGAAGGGCTCTCCATCGGACCATTTCATCCCCGGCCGCAGGTAAACCTTCCAGGTGGTGAAGTCCTCGCTGGATTCCCACGCCTTGGCAATGTGCGGGACGATATCGGCCCCATCGGGGGTGAAGCGCACGAGCGCATCGTAGACGACGCGGGTGTAATTGTTGTGGTCGGCTGGGCCCAGGAAGCCTCGCCGCCACGTCCCTCCGTACTGGCCGATCTCCTCCGTCACCTGCTGCACCAGGGGCTCATCGGGCAGGCGCTCGTCCACGGGCGGGAGCTTGCCCGCCTGCACCAGCTCTGCAAGCATTGGCGCTTCCTTGTACTTTGCGGGCGGAGCCGTGGGTGTGGGAGTCTCTTGCGGTGCTGGCGTGGCCGTCGGCGGCGCCTCGGTGGCGGCTGCAGTCGGCGTGGCGGTGGGCGCTGGGGTTGGCGTCGCTGCCGGGGTTGCCGCGCGGCAAGCCGCAAGCGTCACAGCAGTGGCCCCGGCGCCTGCAAGCTTCACGAACTCTCGCCTGCTGATGGTGAGGTTCCTCATTCCTGCTCCCTCCTTCTCCATGCCTTCTAGAAAGCACAATCGGCAGATGGCCAACCAACAGTTTCGAGCGCGCTTTGGCCAACCTATTCCCTAGAGGCCGCTTGCCAATCACCTCCTTTCCGGATAAAGAAGTTCTGCTGCCTGCGGGTGGCTAAAGCAACTGAAGTATAGCTTCCCACCATAATTCTTGGCAAGGGCCTCTGCGGCTTTTTGCCCGCCGCTATGCCACGTGGTCACGCTGCTCTGGGTCCAGCCTCTCACGGGAAGCAAAAGGCGACGCGCTCCCCCGACCGATCGGTGTGAGCGTGGAAGCTCTCTCCTCGCGCCAGAAGCAGGATCTGATAGCCCGGCGTGACGACCTGCGCGTAGACCATACCGGGCTCCGGGCAGCCGAGGCTCGTATCGGGCCAATCCACGCTCTCCCACGCCACGATCTTCACCTCGCTTTCCGGGATGTCCAGCTGCTCGGCAAGCGCCTTGGCAGCTGCCAGGGCTGCCTGCGGCGGTGGCTCCGGCGTCGGCGTGGCAGTGGCCGCCATGCCCTGTGCAAACCACTCCCGAAGCGGCTCAAGCGCTTTGTCCGCCGCGGCCGGGAGCTGCCCTTCGCGGAAGGTCATCTGCTGCACCTTCTGCCCGCTGACAACCGCAATGCTGTAGCTGAAAGCATCCGGCACTGGTGAACCCACTTCCTTGCCGGCAAAGGCGCTCAGCTCCTCGACAACCTGCTGCACTTGCCTGGCATCGCCGCGCCAGCGCAAATGGGTTCTGCCCCGTCGATCGAGGAAGTACAGGGTGCCATCGGCCATGGCCATGAGTTCCTGATCCAATCCCGCAAGGCCGCCGGTGCGCCGGGCACGCAGTAGCACCTGAGCGGGGAGCCCCTCCAGAGCTTCGGCTTTGCTCACGAGGACGTAGGGCTGACCGGCAGCGTTCGCCTGCACTTTGCCGCTCAGGCGCAGGAGCACTTCAGTGCTTGCCCTGTCGAACGGCGCAAGGCGCGGGAGGCCAGCGAAGGCTCCCTCCCCAGCAGGGACAACGTAGATGCCGCCCGTGGCATCGGCGACGGCCACGTCGCTCCTTGTCAGGGGCGGGCCAGAGCCCGCTTCCCCGAAGAGATCCCATCCCCGGTAGTAGGCAGTCAGGGTAACCTGGCGGCCCAAGTACTCCTTTGGCTGCGCGAGGATCTCGCCAATCAGCACGACACCTTCCCATTCCGGGGGCGAAGGGGATGGGGAAGGCGTGAGCGGTGCTGTGCTGGGCGAAGGCACCGGCACCATGTAAGGGCCTGCCGCACAGCCAGCAAGCATCGTGAGCAACCCCACCAGGAAAGCGATCCTGCTCATCTTGCCCTCCACACACGCTTGTAGTGCCACTAATGGGACGCAACGGCTGCACCAAAAGTTCCCGCGCCGAGAAACCCAGCCACACAGAGCAGCACCACCCCACGAGCCCAAAGGCCTTGCCGCAGCGCGCTGCCCGGCCGCGCTCGCCGGCCAGTAGGATCCTGCGGCATGTAGTATAATGAAAACGACCAATTGGGGGGAGCAAGAGAAAGAGCTCGTGGCGGATAGAAGCAGGGATTGGCTGGCCCAAGCCAGGCGGGATCTGGAGCAGGCGGAGGACTCCAGCCGCGCCGGCAGGCACGAATGGGCCTGTTTTGCCGCGCACCAGGCGGCGGAAAAAGCGGCCAAAGCGCTTCTCCTGTGGTTGCGGCAGGAGCCATGGGGGCACGTCGTGGCCAGGCTGCTGCAAGAGCTCCCGGTTGAGGCGGCTGCGCCGGCAGCGCTTGTGGAGAAGGCGCGTTTCCTGGATAACCTGTATGTGCCTACTCGTGACCCGAACGGGCACCCCGAGGGTGCCCCGTTTGAGCATTACGGGCCGCTGCAGAGCGAGCTGGCGCTTGCCTATGCGCGCGAGATCATCGAGTTCGTGCGGTCGAAAATGGCCTGACGCGGCCGCTGTCGCTCAAGCTGTGGAGGCCTGGGCGCAGGCCAGCGCGGCCAAATGGCCACAGGTGGTGCGCGTCGGGTACTTTGGCTCTTACGCGCGCGGCAACTGGGGAGTGGGCAGCGATGTCGACCTCGTGGTCATCGTCCGGGAGGACCCTCGTCCCTTCTGGGAGCGGGCAGGCGATTTCGACGCCACGGGGCTCCCCGTCCCGGCTGATGTCTTTGTCTACACGGAAAAGGAGTGGGCTGAGCTTGCAGGCCAGCCGGGCTTCGGCCGCACCGCCGCGGCAGAGGTCATCTGGGTCTACTGCCGGCCGGAAAAGCCTCCCGCTGGGGCGTGAATGGGGTGAAGCAGCTGAGGCTGGGCCCCAGGGGTAGAGCGCACTCGCGCACCTGAGGCCCAGCCCCCAGGAGGGCTACAGCTCTTTCAGGCAGAGGTACCAATCCTTGCACTCGTAGCCCTCTTGCAGGCGTGCCTCCGCCGCTTGCTGCGTCTGTGGCGGCGGCACCACGACCTTGTCCCCGGGGCGCCAGTTGGCCGGCGTTGCCACCTTGGCCCTGTCGGCCGTCTGCAGCGCGTCCAGGAGGCGCAGGATCTCATCCATGTTGCGGCCCACGTTCAGGGGGTAGTAAAGCATCGCGCGCAGCACGCCGTTCGGGTCAATGTAGAAGACGGTGCGCACTGCCTGCGTGCTGCTTGCGCCTGGGTGCACCATGCCGTAAAGGCTTGCCACCTTCATGTCGATATCGGCTATGATCGGGAAAGGGATCTTGACGCCAAAGAGCTGCTCGATGTTGCGCACCCAGGCTATGTGGCTGTAGTTGCTGTCGATGCTCAGCCCGAGCAGCTCGCAGTTGCGCTTTTGCAGCTCCGAGTAGATCTGGGTGAAGGCCACAAACTCAGTTGTGCACACGGGCGTGAAATCCGCCGGGTGAGAGAAGAGAATGAGCCACTTTCCCCTGTAATCTGA
>JAPWUW010000331.1 GCA_028275325.1 Anaerolineae bacterium
GCAAGCTGTGTGGCCAACAGGCGGCGTGATGGCGGTCTACGCTGGCGCAACTGGTGGAGCCATTGCCCTGGCGACGCTCAATGTGCCCGTCATCAGTGGCGCAAGGCGTGTGGTGCACCATGCCTTTTACGGCCAGGCTTACGACTTCCAGAGCGTTGTCTCGGAGATGTCGCGGGACCTGGTACGCGCGGTGAGCTGCGATGAGCTGGGCGAGCTTGTCGTCAACACGCTTTGCCGGCGGATGAAGCTGCGCGGAGCGGCATTCCTCGTGCTGGATAAAGCCGGCTCGTGTCTTGTCTCGGTCGCCACAAGTGGAGTGCTCGCGCACCGGTTCGCTGAGGCGGCGGTCGAAGTGAATGGGCCGCTCGGGCGATGGTTTCTAGCCCGGCCGGAGCCTGTGCGCAGGGAGCAGCTCTTGCACTCGCTGCGGGCGGCTGGGCTCAGCGCAGCTGAGATGGGGCTGTTGGAAGAAGAGCAGGCGTCCCTATGGATCCCGGTCGTCCTCAGGGGGAAGCTGCGGGCGGCAGCGGTGCTCGGCAACAAGCAAAGGGATGCGCTTTTCAGCAACGACGACCTGGAGATTGCGGCTACGCTCGCTGGGCTCTTGGGTGTCAGCATGGAGAACGCCGAGCTTTACGACCACTTGCGCGCGGAGATGCAGAAGCTGCGCGAAATGCAGGATCAGCTCGTCCAGGCGGAGAAGCTCTCGGCTATAGGCGAGCTTGTGAGCGGCGTCGCCCACGAGCTCAACAACCCGCTCACCGCTATCATCGGCTACGCAGAATTGCTCTTGGGCGAGCTGCGAGGCACAGCGGCGGAGCGGGATCTCGAGAACATTCTGCGCAGTGCCGAGCGCTGCCGCCGCATCGTGCGCAACCTGCTCACCTTCGCTCGACGGCAAAGGGCAGAGCGGCGCCTTGTGGATGTGAACGAGCTGTTGCGGGAGACGCTCGAGCTCCAGAGCTACCAGCTACGCGTCGACAACATCGCGATTCGGCTGGAGCTCGACGAGGGGCTGCCCAAGACGCTCGCGGACCCCTCTCAGCTGCAACAAGTGTTCGTCAACATCATCATGAACGCTCACCAAGCCATTCGCTCCGTGAAGGAAGCGGGCAGCATCGCGGTGCGCACAGCAGTTGCCGGCGACATGATCCGGGTGGCCATCTCCGATGATGGGCCGGGTATCCCCCCCGACATCATGGGGCGGATATTTGATCCCTTCTTCACTACCAAGGAGGTCGGCGTGGGGACAGGCCTGGGACTCTCGATTTGTTACGGGATTGTCTCAGCGCACGGCGGGCGGATATGGTGCGAGAGTGTGCCAGGGCAAGGGGCCACCTTCTTCGTCGAGTTGCCCATCCGGCAGGAAGCGCCAGAGGAACCGGCGCCAGAGCCCAAACCTGCCGAGAACAAGCACCTCCGCGTGCTCGTGGTGGAGGATGAACCAGCAGTCGCAGCTGTGATCCGCCGCCTGCTGAGCAAGAATGGCCACAAGGTGGAGGTGGCAGGCAGCGCAAGGGAGGCCCTGGGGCTCCTGCGCCGGGACAGAGAGTTTGACGCCCTCATTTCGGATGTCAAGATGCCGGATATCGACGGTGCAACCCTGTTCGAAAGGCTGCGTGCGGAGGCACCGGAGCTCATCGAGCGCGTCATCTTCATTACTGGTGACACTGCCAGCCCCGACACCGCTTCCTTCCTGCAGCGCGCGGGGCGGCCCGTCCTGCCCAAGCCCTTCGGGGCAGAGGACTTGCGCCGCGCCCTTCTTGCGCTGGTGGACGTAGCGGCCGCAGAGAGGCCGAACGCGGATCACTGAAGGCACGAGAAGCTTCGCTGCGGAGATCTCCCTGAACCTTAGCTTATGCCCGCAAGCCTCTTGCGAGGCATTGCAAGGCCTACCGATTGTAGCGCAGCGTTCGCAAGAACAGGTCGTCGCGCTCCTCTCCGCGTGGCATGCCGCGCTCGCGTTCGCGGCGGTGCTTTCTCGGCTGCCGATCGCGGCGGCGCTTCTCCGCAAAGGCCTCCTCCCAAGCGAGCTGCATGAGCGTTGGCAGCTGCTGCGGGCCATTGCTTGACTGACGCTGGGGTGTCGGCTGGGGCGTTGTGGCCTTGAGGCTTAGGCTGATCTGTCCTTTCTCCTTATCGACGGAGAGGACCTTGACGCGCACCTCGTCCCCGACGCTGACCACCTCGCTTGGGTCCTGGATGCGAACGTGAGCGAGCTCGCTCACGTGTATGAGGCCGTCCTTCTCAGCCCCTATATCGACGAAAGCGCCAAACTTCGCCAGGCGAACGACCTTTCCGGAGACGATATCCCCGGGCTGGAGGCTGGCGATGGGGTTGCTGGGTGGCCGCTTGAGAGTGAGCAGGAGACGCTTCTTGGCCGTATCAACCTCGCTCACCCATGTGGTGAGCTCATCCCCCTCCCGAATAGGCGCATCGCCTGGTTTTCTTCTTGCTATCTCCGATACATGCAGGAAGCCGGGATAGCCACACACGTTGAGAACTGCCCCGGCCTTCCCTATTTTGACGACACGGCCCTTTACCTCTGCTCCTGGCTTGAAGGTCGCAATGTCGACAGGGTTGGATGGGTGGTTGCCGGCCGAATGCTGCTCTTCCACTGGAACACAATACTCCACAGTACGCAGTTTTTGCTCTGAAATGGCACTTACCGCGCGCTAGTCTATCACTAGCTCTGGCCACCTGCAACTCAACAGCTGTCGCTGTGCCCAGGGCCCTCGCTGGCCTGCGGCTGCAGAGGCGTGTAGAAGCACAGCTGAGTGCTCCCATAGCGACGTACCTGCGCCAATGAGAGCGTTCGCAGCGGGAGGTCGCGGAATTCGCGTGGGTGGATCTGCACGATCGCCACCCAGCCGACCGTGTGTGGAGCCGCCTCAAGGGCACGGAGGGTTTTTTCCCAGAGGCCCCTGTACTGAGGAGGCGCGATGTAGACAATGTCGTACGTGTCTTTGTTGCGGTGCAGGAAGCGGAAAACATCCTCCTCCATGACGGTGGCGCGATCCTGGAGCCCCGTGGCACGAAGGTTCTTCCAGATCACCTCGATGGCTTTGGGGGCGCGCTCCACGAAGGTGGCATGTGCTGCACCGCGGCTCAGCGCTTCTATGCCTACGGCCCCTGTGCCGGCAAACAAGTCCAGAAAAGTAGCGCCCTCAACTGCACTGCCCAGAATAGCGAAGAGGGATTCTTTTACTCGGTCCGTGATGGGCCTGGTTCCGGAGCCGGGGACGGAAAGCAACCGTCTGCCTTTTGCCTCGCCAGCAATAACCCGCAAGCTCTCCCCTTTTCACTCTAGTGTTACTGCTTTTCTGCCTG
>JAPWUW010000333.1 GCA_028275325.1 Anaerolineae bacterium
AGCCGTCGCGACCATGGGTACCACCAGTGCATGCTTGAGCCACTGTTTGTCCTGAACTACCAGACAGGCGAGTTTATGCCCTGGCTGGGCGTGAGCATGGAGGCGAACGAGACGCTGGACGTCTGGACGCTCAAGCTGCGCGAGGGCGTGAAGTGGAGCGATGGGGAGGACTTCAATGCCGATGACGTCGTCTTCACTTTCCAGATGCTGCTCGATCATGCTCCTGAGCTCACGTATTCAGCTGCTCTGGCCGAGTGGATCGAGAAAGTCGAGAAGGTCGATGACCTGACAGTGCGCTTCACGCTGAAGAAGCCGAACCCGCGCTTCCAGCTCGATTGGTTTTCTGTCAAGATCTGGGGTGGTCCGTGTATCATGCCCGAGCACATCTGGAAGGACCAGGATCCTCTCACGTTCAAGTTCTACGATCCGGCGAAGGGCTGGCCAGTGGCGACTGGTCCGTACAAGCTGGTGAGCGTGAGCCCCACGGAGTTTGTCTACTTGCGCGACGACAACTGGTGGGGTGCCAAGGCTGGCTTCAAGCCGCTGCCGAAGCCGGAGAAGCTGATCTGGACTTGGGCAGGGCCTGAGGAGACGCGGGCGGCTCTGATGGCTGATGGCAAGCTGGACAGCCTCATGGACATAACCTTGGGCGCGCTCCTTGCCCTGAAGCAGCGCAACCCAAACGTCATCACCTGGTTCAAGGACTTGCCCTATGCCTGGGTGCCAGATCCCTGTTCCCGGACGTTCGAGTTCAACCTGACCAAGGAGCCTTGGAACGACAAGGAAATGCGGTGGGCCATCAACTACGCGATTAACCGCGACCAGATAGTGGAGATCGCGTATGAGGGCACCACTTTCAAGTCCCGCCATTTCTTCCCGCAGTACAAGCCGCTTGAGCGTTTTGTGGATCTGCTGGAAAAGGAAGGCCTCTTCGAGAAGTACCCGATCTGGAAGTACGACCCTGAGCTTGCCAAGCAGATCATCGAATCCAAGGGGTGGAAGCTTGGCAGCGATGGGTACTACTACAAGGATGGCAAGCAGCTCTCGATGGACATCACTTGCCACGAGGCCTTCATCGAGAAACAACGGATCGCGCAGGTCCTGGTGGAGCAGTTCCAGGCAATCGGGATCAACGCGACGATGCGCCTCGAGGCTGGTGGAACCTGGGGGGACAACTTCGCCTTCGGCAATTTCGACGTGCGTATGGGCTGGCAGACGTGCGGCTCCGTGAATGAGCCGTGGGCCTCCATGGACCTGTTCAATGTGAAATGGCTTGTGCCGGTGGGGGAGCGGGCCTCTGCCAACCAGTGGCGCTGGTCTGGCCCGGCGGCGGAGGAATACAGCGCGCTCGTGGACGAGATCGGCACGCTGCCACTCGGCGATCCCAAGATCGACGAGCTTTTCGTCAAGGCGATGTGGATCTGGTACGACGAGTTGCCGGTGATCCCGATAACACAGGCGCGCAAGATTATCCCGTTCGACACAACCTACTGGGTCGGCTGGCCAACCTCGGACAACGACTACATCCACCCGCCCACCTGGTGGCAGAGCACACACGTGATCATCCATAACTTGCAGCCAGCCAAGTGAGGTGGCTGCAGCTGCTCTAGCGGCGCTGCCACTTATGGGGCCGGGGCGTACTGCCCTGGCCCCTTTACATTCAGCGGCCAGGGCCTATAATTGGCTCATTCCCTGGGGAGGGTGGGAACTTGTCGGATACTGTGTTGACGCCACGGCAGGCTTTCATAATGGCTCTCGAGGGCAAGCAGCCGCCCGGGCATGTCCCCACGTTTGAGCTCGTCTTCTACCTCACAATGGAGCTCCTGGGCAAGGTGCACCCAACACACCGGCACTTCGCGCAATGGGACCAGATGAGCCCTCGCGAGAGGCGTCTACAGATAGCCGACGCTGGAGACACGTACATTGCCACAGCGCGGCGCTACAGCCACAGCGCCATTTTCGTGCACGGAATGGAGGGCGTTCCGGGAGCAGAGGAGCAGATTGCCGAGTACATCCGGGAGCAGACTGGTCAGGAGTTCTTCCTGATGCGGCATGGTGATGCGACGATGGCCATACCGAGCGGGGAGGAGATGGAGGCCCTGTGTTACCGGCTTGCAGATGAGCCGCAGAAGGTGAAGGCGGAGCAGGCGCGGGCGGTGCAGCAGGCGCTTGAGAGGGCCTCTGCGCTTGCGGGCAAGGGGCTTTACGATGGGTTTGCCCTGTGCAGCGACTACTGCCTCAACAGGGGGCCGTTCCTGAGCCCGTCGCAGTTTGGCGAGTTTGTGGCGCCTTACCTGGCGCAGCTCATTGCTGGCTACAGGGAGATGGGCTTCTACGTGATCAAGCACACTGACGGCAACATCATGCCCATAATCGAGCAGCTGGTGCAGTGCCGGCCGCACGCGCTGCACTCTCTGGACCCACAGGCAGGGGTGGACATTGCGGAGGTGAAGCGGCTGTATGGGCGCGAGGTTTGCCTGATTGGGAACGTGAACTGTGGGCTGCTGCAGACAGGCACCGAGGAGGAGGTGATCGAATCGGCTCGCTACGCGCTGCGCCATGGCATGCCGGGTGGCGGGTACATATTCTCCACCAGCAACTGCGTGTACACTGGGATGCCCCTTGAGCGCTACGAGCTGATGATGGCCGTCTGGCAAGTGGAGGGCAGGTACCCCAAGAAGGAACTACCTGGATGTGGCAACAACCTTACACGAGGAGGAGGTTGATATGTCGGGCTCTATTTCGCGCAGGGACCTATTGCGTTTGGTGGCGGTTGGGGCTGGTGGTGCAGCGCTGGCAGCCTGCGCGCCAGCCGCGCCCAGTCCAGCGGCGACGCCGGTGGCTGAGGTGCTCACGCCCACGCCCGCCGAGGCAGTGCCCGCTGCTGAGGCCGAGCGGCGCAAGACGGTGATCTTCGACATCGACGGTGGCCGCGTTGTTGACCCGGAGCTCTGGAACCCATTCGTGCCTGGGAGCCGTCGCGACCATGGCTACCACCAGGCGGTGCTCGAACCTCTCTTCATCCTGAACTACACCACCGGCCAGCTGGTCCCCTGGTTGGGCGAGAGCATGGAGGCGAACGAGACGCTGGACGTCTGGACGCTGAAGCTGCGCGAGGGCGTGAAGTGGAGCGATGGGGAGGACTTCAATGCCGATGACGTCGTCTTCACCTACCAGATGCTGCTCGATCACGCGCCCGAGCTCGCGTACTCAGCTGGGCTGTCCGAGTGGTTAGAC
Source organism: Anaerolineae bacterium (assembly GCA_028275325.1). Lineage (GTDB taxonomy): Bacteria > Chloroflexota > Anaerolineae > DRVO01 > DRVO01 > JAPWUW01. Next base: position 3,238 of record JAPWUW010000333.1, read on the forward strand.
AGGGTCGAGAAGGTCGATGACCTGACAGTGCGCTTCACGCTGAAGAAGCCGAACCCGCGCTTCCAGCTGGATTGGGTTTCTGTAAA
>JAPWUW010000332.1 GCA_028275325.1 Anaerolineae bacterium
CAGCGCACGCTGCAGGAGATGCGCTGCGCCTCCACAAGCTCCACCCTCGGCTCCAGGCTCTGCATGCGGCTCACTCCTGTAGGGAAGCCACCACTGCGTTCAGCACGAGCCAGGCCACGCGGTTATCCCCCCACTTGTTGGTGAGGAAGACGTAGACGAGCTCCAGATCCGGATCTATCCAGAGGAGGGTGCCCGTTGCGCCGCCGTGGCCGAAGGCGTTCTCGCCGCCGAGGTAGGTGCGCCCGCGGGCAGTGCGGCCCCAGCCGAGGCCGTAGAGCGCCGGTTCGCCGCTGGAGCGCTCCCGCAGGCCAGCTGTCTGCAGGGAGGTCATGGCGCGGATGCCGGCCTCGCTCAGGATGGGGCAGCCATCGCCCTTCCACCCGCGCAGGATGGCCTGGCCAAAGCGGACAAGGTCGGCTGCCGTGCTGCAAAGCCCACCGGCGGGCAGGCCAAGCGAGAGGAAGTAATCGAGCGGCATGTCCTCCGGCATGTCTAGCACCGGCAAGAGCCTGGGGCAAGAGGCGAGGGAAAGGAAAAATGCGGTATCGCTCATGCCGAGGGGCCTGGCGATCCGCTGCACCACGTAGTCCTTGTAGTCGAGGCCCGAGAGCTCCCCGATGATCTGCGCCAAGGGCCAGAAAGAGAGGTTGCAGTACTCATAGGCGCTGCCAGGGGGAAAGTGGAGGAACGCCTCTCGGGCAAGCCGCAGGTGCTCATCGGCTGGGGCCCTGGACTTCCAGGCTTGCTCCCAGACTTCCTCAGCAAGGCCTGAGGTGTGCGTGAGCAAATGCCAGAGCTCCACCTTCTCCTTGCCGTAGCGCTCAAAGCCATCGATGTAGCGGCTGACGCGGTCGCTGGGGAGGAGCAGCCCCTGCTCCGCAAGCTGCAGCACCGCCGTTGCCATGAAGGGCTTGGTGATGCTGGCAATCAGGAAGATGGAATCCTCGCTGGCCCGTGGCCCCTGAGCTGGGCAGAAACTTTCGAGCAAGAAGGTCTCGTGCGCATCCGCAATGGCAAGCACAACCGCGCCTGCCTCCCCCCGCTCGATTGCAGCCCGCACCAGGGCCAAGGGTCTCTCGAAAAGTCCCTGCGCCATCGACAACACACCTCCTCATGGGATGGGGCAAAGTATACTGCAAGCCCCGCGCGAGAAGAAGATGCGACTTCCCATTCCTAGCCCCAGGGCGCCATCGGCTTGGGCCCCTGGGGCCCCTGTGGCAGGGGGTCAAACGCGCCCGTTGCGCCCGGAGCCAGGGCGCAAGGTGACGAGGCAGGGGCAGCTGGGCCAAGAGCCCTTGCGGGCGCCGCAACTCCGGCCAGTCCAAGGAACAAGGGGCGAAGACGAGCTACGGACGCCGGCGCCTGTACGCTGACAGCATCATTACAGCATCGCGCTTTGGCGGGGGCTGGGGAGCTGGCTTGGTCTCGGGCGGTAATTCTCGGCCTTCCAAAAGCATTTTGCCCTGCCTTCAGGAAGGCAGGGCAAAACACCCAGTGCGCCCGGGGCGACTCGAACGCCCAACAAACGGATTCGTAGTCCGCTCCTCTATCCAATTGAGGTACGGGCGCATCCACGAGCGGGGAGACAGGGATTCGAACCCTGGAAGGGGCCTTTTGGGCCCCTTAACCGCTTAGCAGGCGGCCCCATTCGTCCTCTCTGGCATCTCCCCATGCCATGAGCAGGCGGAGGGAGAGGGATTCGAACCCCCGGTGGGGCAAGCCCACAACGGTTTTCAAGACCGCCGCAATAGTCCGCTCTGCCATCCCTCCAAGACAAATGCCATTCTAAGCAAAAAGCGCCTCTCGCGCAAAGAGATCCCCCATGGCAAGGGCCAAAACCAGGCCCGAGAGATGATAAGCCACTGCGGTGAGCTTGCCGTTTGCCTGGCCCCAGGAAGAGTGCTATATGGGTGCTGGCGCCCGTAACTGGTAGCCTGTCGCATGGACTCTGCCGGCCGGGCCACACCTTCCTTTGGAGGAGGGGCCAAGATGAAGGGATCGAGCCTTTCCAGACGCAAGTTCTTGATGCAGGCCGCGGCGGTTGGCGCAGGTATGGCGCTTGCCGCCTGTGCACCAGCAGGCACTCCTGCCGCCCCGCAGCCCACCGCTGCTGGCGAGACGCCCGCACCAGCACCCAAAGAGGCGGTTACCATCGAGATCTGGAACGCGAACTGGGGCGAGCTGTACAACGACCTCATGAAGCGAATTGGCGATGAATTTGAGGCCGAGCACCCCGAGATCAAGCTGCAGTGGAGCTTCAACGACGAGTGGCAGGAGAAGTGGCTCACGGCAGTGGCAGCCGGGATCCCGCCCGATTGCGGCTACACCAACTGGGAGGGCCTGGCGACGCTCGCGCATGGCAAAGCGGTGATCGCGCTGGACGACTATTTTGCCGCCTCTGGCATCAAGCCCGAAGATTTCGTCACCAGCATGATCAAGAATGCGACCTACGAGGGCAAGATCTACGCCATCCCAGGTGGCTGCGACTACGACTGGCTCCTCTACAACAAAACCGTTTACGAGGAAGCCGGACTGGATCCGGAGAAGCCGCCGGTGACGTTCGATGAGTGGGTGCAGCACTCTGAGAAGATCTACCAGTACGATAGCGCCGGCAACATCACCCGCATGGGCATGGATCCACGCGCAGGCGGCCTCTACCGGACGGGGTTCCAGTTCGGTGGCGAGTTCTACGACGAAGCCAACCGCAAGGTGACCTGCAACGAGGGTGGCGTGGTGAAGGCGCTTGAGTTCGAGGTGGAGCTGGCGAAGAAATGGCCTGTGGAAAAGGTCTCGGCTTTCACGGCAGGGCTGCCCGGCTACAGCCAGCCCAACAGCGGCTTTGCCACGGGCAAGCAGGCCTATCTCTACCCTGGTGGTGCCTTCTGGGCAATGGAGTCCTTCGACAAGTACGCACCCGATCTCAAGTACGGTGCGGCCTTCATCCCGACCCTGACGCCCGATCCGAAGGAGCGCGAGCTCTACATGTGGATTGGCTGGCATTACTCCATCCCCACCGGTGCCAAGAATAAGGATGCTGCCTGGCAGTTCATGAAGTATGCCTTCTACGACAAGGCAGCGCGGATGGGCGTCGTGACCCTGAACGGCTGCTGCGTGAAGGCGCAGCTCACGGAGTGGGTGGAAGGCCTGAAGGACTACTTCGGGCCAGATAACCGCGTCATTCCCTACCTGCCCATCCTTGGGGAGATTGCCGCCGTCTCGGCCAAGTACTGGCCTCCGATCCCTGTTGCTTCCCGGTACCTGGATGAGGTCAACCGTGCCGAGGATTTCGCCGTCCGCGGCGAAAAGACGGCGCAACAGGCCCT
>JAPWUW010000334.1 GCA_028275325.1 Anaerolineae bacterium
TGCGGCCTTGGGCCGTGCCGCAGGCCGATTCCCTTGCCAGAAGGAGGGCTGCGCGATGAACAGCAGGAGGCGGATTGCCGGCTTGATCTTCATTTTGGTTGTGTCGCTCTTTCTCGTGCAGTGCCGCGGTGCTCCGGCGCCAACGGCGACACCGGCCCCAACTGAGGCGCCAACCCTGGCGCCCACACCGGCCCCTACGGGCTTCGGCAAGATCCGTGTCGGCACGGAGGCGGCCTTCCCACCGTTTGAGAACAAGGACGAGCAGGGCAACATTGTCGGCTTCGACATTGACCTCATGCGTGCCATCGGCAAGGAGGTCGGCTTCGAGCCGGAGTTCATCGATACGCCCTTCGATGGCATCTTCGTTGCGCTCCAGAAGGGAGAGTTCGATGCCGTCATCTCCGCGACGACGATCACTGAGGAGCGCAAGCAGATCGTCGACTTCTCGGACCCGTACTTCGATGCCGGCCTGGCGCTCGTCGTGCGCGCCGATTCGCCCTATCAGAGCGTGGACGACCTGAAGGGCAAGCCGATCGGGGTGCAGCTCGGCACGACTGGCGATATGGAGGCGACCAAGCTCTACGGGGAGGAGAACGTCCGGCGCTACGACGACGTGCTGCTTGCCTTCCAGGCCCTGATAAACGGCGATGTCGAGGGCGTGGTGAACGACCTGCCAGTGACGCAGGGCTACATTGCCGCCAACCCGCAGGCGAAGCTGCGCCTCATCGAGGGCATGATCACGCACGAGCAGTACGGCATCGCCGTGCGCAAGGATCGGCCGGATCTCCTGGAGGCCATCAACCGCGGCCTTGCTGCGATCAAGGCTAAGGGGATTTACGACGAGATCTACAGGAAGTGGATCACTGGCCCGGCCGAGCAGCCCACACCCGCCGCGGTGAGCGAAGCCTGCACGGGCGCAAGCAACCTGGCCAGTGTGGAGGCACTCGACGAGTACACCGTCAAGATCACGCTGTGCCGGCCAGATCCAGCGATCCCCTACAAGATGGCCTTTGGTGCCATGGCCATGCACAGCCCGGCAAACCTGCAGAAGTACGGCGGCGGTGGCGATCTCGGCATGAACCCGGTGGGCACGGGGCCCTACATGCTGAAGGAATGGGTCCGGGATGATCATATCACCCTCGTGGCCAACCCCGATTACTGGGGCGAGCCCCCAAAGACGCCCAACCTCGTCATGCGCCCGATCCCAGAGGCGGCAGCGCGCTTCCTGGAGCTGCAGGCTGGCACGGTGGACGTCATCAACAACCTGGGGACGGATGACTTCCCGGCAGCCAAGGCAGATCCGAACATCCAGGTCCTCGAGCGGCCGCCGCTCAACATCGGCTACCTCTGGATGAACCGCGACTTTGAGGTGTTCTCGGATCAGCGGGTGCGGCAGGCTGTGGCCATGTGCCTGGATCGCGAGGCGCTTGTCAAAGCGTTCTACCCGCCGAGCTCCCTTGTGGCCGAGCAGTTCATGCCCCCGAGCATGTTCGGCTACACTGAGGGCCTGACCTGGTACGAGCGGGATGTGGAGAAGGCCAAGAAGCTCCTGGCTGAGGCCGGCTATCCGAACGGCATCGAGGCCAAGCTCAGCCTGCGGGATGTTGTGCGCGGCTACCTGCCCGAGCCAGTGAAAGTGGCGGAGGCCATCCAGGCGCAGCTCAAAGAGTGCAACGTTAACGTCACCATCAACGTCATGGAATCTGGCGCGTTCCTGGATGCTGCCGCCGCCGGAGAGCTCGAGATGGGCCTGCTCGGGTGGCTTGCCGACTACCCCGACCCGACGAACTGGCTGGACTTTCACTTCACCGGGACGGGCGCGGGCAAGCAGTTTGGCGAGCCCTTCCCCGACATCGTCGACCTGTTGCAGCAGGCGGCCAGCACTGCAGATCAGGCCAAGCGCCAGGCTCTCTACGATCAGGTGAATGCGCTCCTCAAGGAGTACGCCATCATGGTGCCGATCGCGCACGGTGGCTCGGCTCTTGCCGCCTCCAAGGACGTAGAAGGGCTCCTGCCCAGCCCCCTGAACCAGGAGGCTTACGCGCTTGTCTCCAAGCCGGGGGCCGATACCATCATCTACGCCAAGAATGGCGATGCCATCTCGCTCGACTGCACCGACGAGACGGATGGCGAATCCTTTGAGGTCTGCACGCAGATCTTCGAGGGCCTGCTTGGGTTCAAGCCCGGCACGACCGAGGTCATCCCAGTGCTTGCGGAGAGCTACGAATCCAACGAGGATGCCACGGAGTGGACCTTCCACCTGCGCAAGGGCGTCAAGTTCACCGACGGCACGCCCTTCAACGCCGAGGCCGTGGTCATCAACATTGAGCGCCAGTGGGATCCGAACAACCCCTTGCACGTTGGGCGGACAGGAGAGTTCTACTACTTCACGGCCTTCTTCGGTGGTTTCAAGGGCCAGTGACGGTTCTTGGGCGGGTGTGGGTCCGCGGGCCCACACCCGTTTTGCTTCCTGGCGGGCTGTGAGGCTTAATAGTTGCTTGTGAAGGAGGTGGCCACCCCATAAGCAGATGATCCGCTACATAGCCCAGCGGCTCCTGATGCTGATCCCGGTGCTGCTGGGGATTTCGCTTGTCACCTTCGCCATGTTGCGCCTTATCCCCGGCGATCCGTGCCGGGTCATGCTGGGGGAGCGGGCGACCGCTGAAATGTGCGCCGACTTCAACCGCCGCATGGGGCTGGACGAGCCAATCTACGTCCAGTACATTCGCTACCTCGGCAATATCCTGCGCGGCGACCTGGGCACCTCCATCAAGACGGGCCAGCCCGTCGTGCGCGAGCTCGCCGAGCGGTTGCCCATGACCTTTGAGCTCACCATTGTCGCCACTTTTCTTGCCGTCTCCTTTGGCATCACCGCCGGGATCCTAGCCGCCGTCCGTCACCGCAGCTTCATCGACCTGGCGACGATGGTGGTGGCGAATATCGGCGTCTCCATGCCGGTGTTCTGGCTGGGGCTTGTGCTCATGTTCGTCTTCGCTTTCAAGCTCAAGTGGTTGCCGCCCTCTGGCCGCTCGACGGTGGGGGTGGAGCTTGAGCCCCTGCCGGCGGCCTGGGGCATTTCCGGCCCGGGGCCGCTTGTCTCGCTGCTGGAGTTCCTCTCTGGCTTCAGGCTCCTAGGTGCGCTGCTCACTGGCAACCTGCGGGCCTTCTGGGATGCGGCGCAGCACCTCATCCTACCCTCCATCGCGCTGGCGACCATCCCGATGGCTCTCATCGCGCGCATGACCCGCTCCAGCCTCCTCGATGTGCTGGGGCAGGATTACGTGCGCACCGCCTACGCCAAAGGGCTCTTGC
>JAPWUW010000335.1 GCA_028275325.1 Anaerolineae bacterium
CTGGTGCGGCAGTGGACCCGGCTTCTGGGCCGGCCCGCTATCTTGCCTGCCCACACGCATCGGCTTGAGCTGGGCAAGCTCCTCGGGCTCGAGGGCGAGTACTGCGCTTACCTCGCGCGCACCGTAATCAGCCCCGAGGAACGCGATGTCTTCTTCGTGCTCGGCAACAACGATGGCTACCGGCTTTACCTAAACGGCGAGCTCGTGGCGGAGGCGGATGAGTGCCTCTGGTGGACGCCCTTCAACCGCGTCTGCCGGGCGCACTTGCGCCAGGGCAAAAACGAGATCCTGCTCAAGCTCCTCAAGCGCGGGCAGACGCTGGAGTTTTCCTTCGGCATCCTGGATGGGCACCCGCAGCACTTTGGCTTTGCCGATTGGCTCGTAGACCTGGCCGATGCCAACCCGTTCCTCTACCTCACGCCTTAGTGGCCCTCAGCCCTCCGCCCAGATGTAGCGGTCCGGGCTGGTGAGCCAGACCCGCAGCCCAAAGCGGCTGAGGTAGATGGGTATATTCTGGAAGAGTGGGTTCGTCTGCTCGATCGCCCGGATCATGGCGCGCTTCTGGCTCATGGAAGGGCCGCACAGTATGGTGAGGGAGCCGCCCTCGCCGCCGGCGCCGTTCACCTTCCAGCCGAGCGCGCCATGAGCCTTTGCGATCTCGATCACTTTGCGGGCGTCCTCGCTCACGAGGCGGGGGTGCAGCTCGGCCTGCGCCTCCGTGTTCTCGATCATGGCGCGGCCAAGCGCCTCGAAATCCCCCGCGTAGACGGCATCGCGCGAGCGCTCCGCAGTGCGCCGCAGCGCCTCTAGCTTCGGGCAATCGGGCCCGGCATCCTCAAGCTCGCGGATGACCATCTCGTGCACGGCAGAGCTCGAGTGCGAGCGGCCGAGGAAAATGAGGCAAAGGCGCCGCTCCAGCTCCCACCAGACGGGGTTGGGCACATAGATGGGGCAGACGGCCGCGTGCGGGTAGCGGAACATCTCGATGTAGTTTATGCCGCCAAACGCCGAACAGAGCTGATCCTGAATGCCGCTCTGCTGGCCGAGCATTTCCGTCTCGATGCGGTGGGCGGCATAGGCCACCTCGAGCGGCGTCATCCGCCCGGGAGAGAGCACGTCCAGCGCGCCGATGAGCGCCACCGTCACAGCTGCGGAGGTGCCGGTGGAGCAGCCTGCTGGCGCCTCTGAGTGCACCGAGATCTGCACGGCCATGTCCTCCGGCACGCCCACGTAATCGATTGCCGCCTCAAGAAGCGGGTGCTGGATCCACTCATGGCGGCCATTCTGCGGCACGACGGCGTAGCGATCTCCATAGTTCTCGGCATAGAGGATAACCCTGGCAGGGAGGGCCCCACGCGGGAAGACTTCAATCTGCACCTCGACATAGGGGTAGACGCCGATGTTGAAAACCTTCCCGTGGCCAGCAAACCACGTGTCGGTCCAGCCGCCGTTATCGCACACGCGAATGGGCGCCACACTGTTTACCACGCGCAAAGGCTTTGCCTGCTCCATCTCCACGCTCACCCCCACTACCTGCGGATCATGCTTATGGCCTTCGTCGGGCAAAGCTCAACGCAAAGGCCGCAGCCATCGCAGCGCTCCGGCACCACCCGGTAAGCACCATCTGCCGGCTGGGCGGCATCGTAGATGCAGATGCGCATGCACAGCCCGCAGTTCCTGCACTTTTGCTCCTCGATCTGGGCGCGCAGGACATGCTCCCGGAAGACCTCTTCCATGGGCACGATGCGCTCGCAGATGCTGCCGCGAAAATCGAGCACGCTCCCGTAGCCCTTTTGCTCCATCCAGCGGAGCAGGAACTCGTTCATGCGGCCAATGACCTCGTAGCCCCCGACGACCACGGCCGTCACAACCTGAACGGCGGTTGCGCCGGCAAGGATCGCCTTCACCACGTCCTCGCCGTCGCTCACCCCGCCGCTTGCTGCCAGGGGAACGCTGAGCGCAGGGTACATGGCGGCGAGCCAGCGCAGGACGTAGTGCAGCGCCCAGGGGCCGCCATGGCCCGCATACCCGCCGTGCATGATCGGCCGCTCGGTTTCGATATCGATCTCCAGCCCGGTGAAGCGGTTGAAGGCCACAATGGCATCAGCGCCCGCGCGTTCCAGCGCCACGGCCACGCCGGGCGGGTTGTTGAGCTGAGGCGTCATCTTCGGGATGATCGGGATGCAGCGGGCCTGCTTGACGAGCCGCGTCATCTCGATCATCTCGCGCGTCACGTCGTGGCCCTCCATCAGGTGCGGGCCGTGCGGGCAGGAAAGGTTGAGCTCGACGGCATCGGCCCCCGCCTGCTCCATGAGCGCAGAATAGCTGAGCCACTCCTCTGGCGTGAGGCAGTTAATGCTCGCGATGACCGGGATGCTCAGCGCTTCCTTGGCCCGGCGCACTTCCTCGGCGTAGCGCTCTGGCCCCCATTCGCTTGCCTGCTCGTAAGAATACAGGACGAAGCTGCGCTGCACGCCACTCCCCCGCCTGAGGATGCGGAAGCGCGGCGTCGGCGCCACCCGGCACACTTCCTTGGCGAAGAGGCTCTTCATGACCACAGCGCCTGCACCGGCATCCTCGGCCCGCTTCATCAGCTCGACAGTGCCGGTTATGCCCGCCGAGCCGACGACCACGGGCGTGCGCAGGCGCAGCCCGGCAAAACTAACGCTGAGATCCGCCACCTATCTCCCCCGAGCCAGAGCATCGTCCACGGCGGGCCCAGCCTGGACCCGCGACCAAGCGCAGATTATAGCAGCCGCGCTGTGCTCGCAAAGAGACACGGGCTGCGCTTGGGGGTGCTTGCGCCCGCCAGGCTGTGCGCCTCGCCGGCGCGAACCGGTCGCTCGCGGTTGCCGTGACCACTCCTGCGAGTGCGTTTTGGCTCCGCCTTGCGCAAAGTCTCTCTCCTGGTAGCATCCTTGGGGAGAGCGCATCGCGCTCTGGAGGGGGCTTGGCCGGCTACGCGGAGCTGCACTGCCATTCTTACTTCTCCTTCCTCGATGGCGCCTCCTCGCCGGAGGAGCTCGTGGCGCGCGCCAGCGAACTGGGCCTGCCGGCGCTTGCGCTCACCGATCACGATGGGCTCTACGGGGCGATGCGCTTTCAGCGCGCGGCGCTTGCCGCTGGCATCAAGCCGATCTTCGGCGCCGAGGTCACCCTGCGCGACGGCGCCCACCTCACGCTCCTCGCCGCCAACCGATCGGGCTACGCCAACCTCTGCCGGCTCCTCTCTTACGCTCACCTGCGCCAGCCCAAAGGGAAAGCCGCGCTGGACCCCGCGCTCCTGCCGGAGCACAGCAGGGGCCTCAT
>JAPWUW010000336.1 GCA_028275325.1 Anaerolineae bacterium
GAGAACCTCCCTGCGCGAAACACGCCTTGCAGAACCGTTCATGTCTCCCTCCTGCACATCATCCTGATCTACCTGTAACCTGCTTGATGCCCCTGCCGACTCGCCAAGTCCTACTTTGGCCCTCACCTCCTTTCCCCTTCAAGCCATGCGGCACGTCGTGCCACTCCAACCATGAATCGTCACCAGCTGCGGAAGCGTTCCCTCACTTTCCTCAGTGCCTCCTTCGGGCCAGCCCGCAACCATGGCGTTCATGAAGCAACGGGCTTTGTGCGCTGGACAACCATCTGCAACTAGTTTACTATGTAGTGGTGCCACTGGAGTGCCATTGAAGTGACACGTCGCTTTGCAGAACGCTATGGGTACCATGCCAATGGTAAGCGCTCGCCACGTGCGAGCTGCGCTCAAGAACCTGCATAACACTGTTGCCTTAGCCCAAGGGGAGCTCGCCAGAGCCGCGTTTGGGCCAGATTCCGAGCTCCACCTGGCCGAACGTGCTCGCAAGTTGCGCTCCTTGCTTCTCAAGGGCATCGAAAGCCTGGGCCCACCGCGGCCAGCCCCTTTCGGTTCGCTTGAATCCCGCGCGCTCGACGTGCTCACGCTGCGCTACATCGAGCAGCTTGATATAGACCGGATAGCGAGCGAGTTGTCGCTCAGCCGCCGTCAGGTGCTGCGGGACCTGCGCAAAGCGGAGGCAGCACTTACAGAGGCTGTGGCGAGCTCGCTCGCAACCCTCGGCAGAGATATGGCAGCAAGGCCGCCAACTGCAGAAGCCGACGCACTGGCGCAAGAGCTTTCTGCCTTCCCTCTCAGTCCGATCCAGCTGGATGTGGCTCAAGTACTTGCGCGCGCCTTACAGGTGGTGGAACCGCTCCGCACTGCACGAAACGTCCAGATCGAGCACGACGCCCTCTCGGGTGGCTCCCTGTACGCGGTGGCCGACCGTGGCTTCCTTTCTCAGCTTGTCGTCGGGTTGCTGAGCCTGGCGATTCAAAGCTCTGCTGAAAAGGTGCAGCTACGGGCGCTGAGCGCAGCGGAGTCTGTCCTCATTGAGGTTTGCTTCGATGCAAAGGATATTGACGCCTGCCGCGAACGTGTCGAGGCAGTAACCAGACCAGCCGCGAGCGTCGGGCTTCCGCTCGAGGTTGCTGGTCAAGCAGGCAGGATCAAGATTGGCCTGCAACTGCCAAAGGCCCCGGCAGCGACGGTGCTCGTCGTCGAGGATAATCCAGGGGCCATCCATCTCTACAAGCGTTACCTTGCTGATGTCCCGTGCGAAATGCGGGCTTTATCGGAACCGCGGCTCTGCTACGAAACAGCTCGCACCAATAGACCCGACGTCATCGTCCTGGATATCATGATGCCACAACTAGATGGCTGGCAGGTGCTCTACGCTCTGAAGACAAGCCCTGAGACCGCCAACATCCCTGTCATAGTCTGCTCGGTAGTGGATGATCCGGCTCTTGCCAAGGCGCTTGGCGCTTCAGCCTGCCTGCGCAAGCCAGTCTCGCGCTCTGAGTTCCTTCAGGCACTCAGTCAGTGTGCACAGGGGTTCGCTCTCCTGCTGCAAGCTGCAGCGAACGCTCCAGGAGGGCGATGAGCTCGCCGGGACGAAATCCTTCCCGGCGTACATAGGTGAAAACACCACCATGGGATCTCAAGTTGTCTTCGCCGGGAGTAGCTGCTGTTATGGCAACTACAGGAAGCTCCCTGAGCTGACGCATTTGCCTTATTGCCCTCAGCACATCAAACCCGCTGATGCCCGGCAAGAGAAGGTCCAGAATGACACAATCTGGAGTGGAGCGGCGCAGCTTGCGCAAAGCGTCCTCGCCCGTGTAAGCGGCCTCTACAAGGTATGCCCTGTTGCCCACTTGAAGGGCCCTGCGCACCAGTTGCACAAAGCCTCGATCGTCGTCCACCACGAGCAGCCTGGCGTTGCCCCTTTCCTGGCCCAAGACTTCGTCGAGCACGGCGAGGAGTTCGTCGGGCAGAACCGGCTTGGTGAGCACTCTAGCAAAGCCAGCATCGCCGACGATCCAGCGTGTGCTCGGCAGAGGGCAGGAGAGGATCACTGCCTCCTTGGGCCAAGCAGCCCCTAGAGCGGGCGCGCCTTGCGGCAAATTGGTGGCCAAGTCCGCATCCACGATGATCGCCGCTGGCACCACTGCGTGAGGCCTCTCGCCCAGCTCGCGCACATCAGAGCAATGCAAAAACTCATACCCCTCGAGCCGACGGTTGAGGTAAGGTACGACTGAGTCGTCGTGGCCGAGAACGAGAACCACGGGCTTCTGTTTGCTGATTGCCGGGGCGGCATCAGGATCCCTGAGCCGGCCAACAGACACCGGCGTACACGGGATGGTGAAGGAAAAGACACTGCCTTTGCCGACCTCGCTTTGAGCCCATATGCGCCCGCCGTGCAGTTGCACGAACCGCTTGGCGATGGCCAGGCCTAGACCTTTCCCGGCGTCCGGGCCATCCTTGGGACGTCCTACCTGATAGAACTCATCGAAAACTCTCTCCAGCTCCACTGGCGACATCCCCCTGCCGGTGTCGCTCACGCTCACCTCAACACAATCCCCAGCGTGCCTGGCGCTCACCACGACCTCACCCTTTTCAGTAAACCTGACCGCATTCGAAAGGAGGTTGAAGAGGACTTGCTTGATCCGCAGCGGGTCTACAAGGACCAGGGGAATCCCGTCATGAACATGCATTCGGACCTCTAGGCCTTTACTCTTGGCCAGCGTGGCAACCGACTCGAGGGCATCTCGAATGACATCGCCAATTGCCACCCACTCTCGCTTCAACGGCATCGCCAGCGCGTCAACACGGGCCAGATCCACCACATCATCGACCAACTGCAACAGGTATCTGGCCGCCCGCTGGAGCTGGGCAAGATCCTGCAAGAGCTCACTACTCCACTCGCGCAGCCCGTATATATGTGGGTTGTGGTACATGAGCTCAGTGAGGCCAAGCACAATGTTGAGAGGGGTCCGCAATTCATGGCTCAGGTTTGTGGCGAAGCGGCTCCTGAGTTCTCGCAGAAAGACGGCCTCTCGCTGCGCCGCGGCAAGTTCCTGGTTAGTTTTCTCAAGCAGCTGATAAGAGAGGTCAAGTGCCCGCAGGGCGCGGTTCAGCTCGCCCTGCTTTCCCTGCAGCTCCCTCGCCAGCCTCTCAGCTTCCCTGCCGCGGCTCCAGGTGAGGCCGAGAAGGTCGGCCTCCAGGTGCCAGACAGCACCTGAAACAAAGCCCTGCAAACCGAACAATCCCCACAGCAGCACGCGCGCAGCCGGCTGCCCGGCCGCCAGAACCAT
>JAPWUW010000337.1 GCA_028275325.1 Anaerolineae bacterium
CCTTACTCGCTGCAGGAGCTCGTTGCCGACACGCGCAAGCATGACATCAGCCAGCGGCTCGTGTACAGCGCCATGGCCAAGGAGCATAGCCCTGCGCTCGGCAACGAGCGGCTGATGCAGGAGATCGCCGGCAGGGAGGAGCTTGAGCCCTGCTGGGCCTGCTCCACCTGGGTCACCGGCGAAATGCCGGAGCCGCAACAGTTCGTCCAGGCGCTCCAGCAAGCGAAGGTGAAGGCTGTGCGCTTCTTTCGGCACTTCTATCACGTGCCTATGTCGGAGTGGTCCCTGGGGCCGTTGTGGCGGGAACTGGAGAGGTACCGCATCCCGCTCTTCCTGGATCTGGGGGAGCGATGGGCAACGATGGATGAGATCGATGCCGATGAGGTGTACGAGCTTTGCCATGCGCACCCTGGCCTTCCCGTGATTCTCACTAAGCATCGCATACGCTTCAACCGGCAGGTATATGCGCTTCTTGAAGCCTGCCCCAACTTGCATCTTGAGCTCAGCGGTTACTGGCATTACCGCGCGGTGGAGGACATTTGCCGCCGTTTTGGCTCGGAGCGGCTGCTCTTCGGCACAAACTGGCCGTTCATGGATTCAGCGTTCGCCATTGCTGCCGTTACCTATGCTGAAGTATCTCGCGGGGCCAAGGAGGCTGTGGCAGGCCGCAACCTGCGCTCTTTGTTGGAGGCGGTACCATGGTGAGGAGCGGGCTGGCCAGTTGCATCTACCGGGGTGAAGCGCTCCAGGGAGAGCTTGTCATCGATGCGCACACGCATCTGGGCGTTTTCAAGGATTACTTCATCCCCAAGGCCGACGCGCAGGATCTCGTCGCGTACATGGATCGGTTTGGCATCAGCAAGGCATGCACCTTTGCCTTCGCGGGAGTGAACTCGGATTTCCGCTACGGCAATGACCTCGTGGCGCAAGCCTGCCGGGACTATCCCTCTCGCTTCATCGGGTACGTGACGCTCAACGCCAACTACCCGGAGGAGCTGGTAGAGGAGCTGGAAAGGGGCGAGAGGTTAGGGCTTCAGGGGATCAAGCTGATCACGGCATACCAGGGGCACCCGGAGGAGACTGAGCGCTTTTACCCTGTCTACGAGTGGGCCAATGCGCGGCGCAAGATCATTCTCTCTCATCAGTGGGGCCGGCCCGAATACCTGAGCGAGCTCGCGCGGCGGTACCCTCAGGTGAGCTTCCACATTGGCCACCTGAACTTCGCTTATGCGCCGGTGGTGCGTCGCCACGACAACGTCTTCACGACCACGACGTTTGTGCCTTGGCCTGGTGCCATAGAGAGGGCGGTGCGCGAGTTCGGCGCCGAAAAGATCCTGTTCGGGAGCGACTTCCCCGACCTCGATGCCTCCCTCAACCTTGGGCCACTCTTGACCGCTGAGATCAGCGACGAGGCGAAGCGGCTTATCCTGGGCAGGAACATGGAGCGCATACTGAAAGAGCATGCCGGAGGAAACGTGCGATGAACCAGGCCGAGATTGCCTCGTGGGCAGTGGCAAGGCTGCGCCAGGTGATGCATGAGGAGGGGATTGGCCTGTGTGTGGTGGCGGACCCGTTGCATGTCACGTACCTCACGGGCTACCTCATCGCCGGCCAGGTAGGGCTTGTCAACAGCACCGCGTTTGTGCTCGTGCTGCCGCAGACAGCCCGCCTGGTGGCGCCAGAATCCGCCGGCTTTGAGCCGCCCTCGTGGCTGGAGCTCACTTCGTACCCGGATTACGCCATTGACAGGGAGCTGGAAGTGCAGGAGGAGGTCCTGCGCGCCTTTGAGAGGGCTCTGCCGAAGGCGGTGCCGGGCGGCAAGGTGGCGGCCGAGCTTGGGCGGCTGCCCGCGGAGGCGTACGAGCTCCTGGGGGAGTGCCGGGGAGTGGAGGCCATCGTGGAGCTGGGGCCAAGGCTCAGGCGGCTGAGGCAGGTCAAGTGCGCTCTAGAGGTCGAGGCGATACGTGCGGCAGTCCGGGCCGCGGAGAAGGCCTTTGAATCTGTGGCCGAGCTTGTGCGCGCGGGAGATAGCGAGCTCGATGCCTACTTGGCATGCGTGCGCGCTGTCGCGGAGCAGGCTGGCGGGCCGGCGATTCTGGATGGGGATTTTGTCTGCGGCGAGCGCAGCGAGCGGATTGGTGGGCCGCCGACGAACAAGGCCCTGAACCAAGGGGAGCTTCTCATTGTCGATATCTACCCGCGGCTTGGCGCTTACTGGGCTGATGTGACGCGCACCTTTGTCGCCGGGCAGCCGGCCACCTGGCAGGTAGAAAGGCATGCCCTGCTCGAGGAGGCGCTTGCGGCTGGCGAGCGCGCGATAGAGCCCGGGTTGCCGGTGAAAGAGCTCTACGGCATCGTGAGGAGCGCCCTGGAAAGGGGCGGACTTGGCGGGCACTTCCCGCACCATGCCGGGCACGGGGTTGGACTTTCGCCCTCGGAAGGGCCGCGGATCATCCCCGGCAGCAATGCCATCTTGCAGCCGGGGATGGTCATCACACTCGAGCCAGGGCTGTATGTGCCGGGCGAGGGCGGCATGCGGCTGGAGGATAACTTCCTCGTCACAGAGAGGGGTGCGGAGTGCCTCTCGCGCTTTCCGCGCGCGCTGGTCAGCTTGGGGAGTTGAGCGCGCCATCAGGGGGGCTTCAGCCTGGCAAGGGGCCTCAGAGGGTGAAGCGAAACACACGATCTACCGCGGTAGATAGTTGGCGAAGGGGTTGAGAGTGCACACTGAAGCTTGGGTTTGGCATGGAGATGACGATCTGCGCCTCGAGCAGCAGGAGATCGGCGAACCTGGCCCGGGCGAGGTGCTGCTTGCTGTGCGGGCGGCGGGCATCTGCAGCACAGATCTGCACGTGCTGGCTGGAGGGGTATCCTTTGTGGCGCCACCACACGTGATGGGCCATGAGGGGGCTGGCGAAGTCGTTGCGGTTGGGCCAGATGTGGATCCCTCGCTCGCTGGGAGGCGCTTTGCGGTGGACACCGTGATCGGCTGTGGCCGCTGCCGCTTCTGCCTGAGCGGCCGCAAGCATCTGTGCCCGGACGTGCGCGAAATTGGCCAGAACGTCGCCGGGATGTGGGCGCGCCACTGTTTGGTGCCTGCGGCCAATCTTGTCCCCATTGCCGACGGGATCTCTTATGCGGCGGCCACCCAGATGGAGACCTTGCACTGCGTGCTGGGCGGGGTGGATAAGCTGCACCTGCTTGCTGGGGAGACGGCTCTTGTGCTGGGCTGCGGCATTACGGGGATCCTCTTTGGCAGGCTGCTCAAGCTCCAGGGGGCAAGCCACGTTACGATCAC
>JAPWUW010000338.1 GCA_028275325.1 Anaerolineae bacterium
CTGGCTTTCGCAGCTGAGACAGCCGTGTCCAGGGCTTATGTCGAGTCGCTGGACAAGAGGCCGCTGGCACGAGTGCTCGGGAAGAGGGCCGTGTGGCTGCCCAACGCCGTGGACTCCAGCCGTTTCTCTGGGCAACCACCCGGCTACGCTCACCGCCTTGCCGGCATTGCCCAAGATGCCCCAATAGTCGGCTTGGTAGGCAAGCTGACCGTTCAAAAGGGCCCAGATGTGTTCCTGCGGGCAGCTGCCGAGGTTGCAAAGAACCTGCCTGATGTGCACTTCGTGATTGTGGGCGATGGCCCACTCAGGGAGGAGTTGCGCATTACTGCCGGGAAGCTTGGTCTGGCTCAGAGGGTTCACTTTCTGGGGCCGCGCGGTGACATCGAGCCTCTCCTAGCCAGCTTCTCCGTCTTGGTGTCCTCTTCCAGGTGGGAGGGAATGCCCACAGTGATCCTGGAAGCCATGGCCGCAGGCGTACCTGTCGTTGCCACAGACATTCCAGGCACAAATGAGGTTGTCTGCCATGAGCTTACGGGCCTGGTTACGCCACCTGACGATTCCAAGGGCATGGCTCGGGCAATAACGCGACTTCTCAGAGACCAACAGTTGCGCCACACCCTCGCCAGCGCGGCAGGGCGTGTGGCCCAATCGCGCTCGTTCGATGCAATTCTGCCCACGCTGGAAGCGCTCTACGGCAGGCTCCTTGGCGGCTGACCCTGCTGCGCAGGTCCGGGCACAGAACCGATGGGCTGATCCTAACCCTCCCCAGAGAAACGAGGCTCTGCCAGGGCCGCTGCCTGTGCTTAACCCGAAAGTGGTATTGCTTTTGCTGCTCCCGATGCCGACAATGTCCTTGGCTATGCTTGCAACGGTGAAGAGCAAGCCAAACACTACTTCTCCAAGTGGAGGGCAGCATGCTATACAAGCGGATGTCGGTTGCGTTGGCGATAGTTTTAGTCCTGACTTTGGTTCTCCCACTAGCTGGGTCTGCCCAGTCAGCGACAACACAATCATGGACTTCGTCAATTACGTACTACACTCCTGATCCGAGCGGCGGGCAGCTTTGGATTGACTACTACTATGAAGCTGCCAGTGGAGGAACTCTTGCTAAAAGCTATGGGCCAATCACATTGGCTGGGCATAAAGCAGGTTCCCTCTTCATTGGGTCAGCTGGGTTGCCATCGGGTTTTACGAGCGGGTCCGCCGTCCTCAGAGCATCTGTGCCCATCATAGCGACTTATGTGCAGTTTGCTTCTGGTACGGCTGCAAATGAATACGGCCGCCTGCTCTACAGTGGGTTCTCTGCGTCGGATGCGTCCACCACTTACTATATACCCACTTTTCTGTACCAGAAGTTTGGCAGCACATCCCTTATGTCTGTGCAAAACGTGGAATCTACCAACAATACAGTGCAGGTTAGGGCATATGCCCTCGGCGCCGCGTCTCCAACTGCCACGAAGGAGTACACTCTGCCGCCCAATGCGGCACGCATTTTGAGCCCTTCGGATCTGGGTCTTGCGCCGGGGTTCAATGGCTCCGTGGTTATTACAAGCACAACTGGAGGGCGTGTCGTTGCCAGCGCTCAAGAGACTGACGATGCAGGGCGTGGCGCCTACGCATTTGAAGGGGTTCCAAGCGGGGCAAGCACAGTTTACATGGCCACTATGCTCTGTCGTGCCTTCGGCGACCAGCAGAACTCCTACTATGCCATCCAGAATGCCGGCAGCAGTGCAGTGGCTGTGACAGTCGACTTCTACGACACCGCTGGGACTAAGGTGGCCTCGATGCCTGCCACCAGCGTTGGCCCAGGTAACAAGATCAGTGTGAACCCCTGTGACTATGGCGTAGCCCCTGGTGTATCTGGTTCGGCAGTCATCACCGCGACTGGCGGTCAGATCATCGCGATGGGCAAAGTGAAGAGCGCAAGCGGTATTTCGACAGCATTTGTTGGCCAATCAACAGGAGCTACTAAGGTAGCCGCTCCTTACATCCGATGGTCGGCCAACCCAAGCGCCGAGTGGCGCTCTTACATCGCCGTCATGAACGTCGGCAGTGCGCCTGCGACCAACGTTGTGGCAAACTACTATGACGGCAATGGGAACCTCGCGGGCAGCGAGCACATCGCTACCGCAGCAAATCCGCTGCCACCGCTTATCAAGAGAAACACAACCCCTCAAAGCGCAGGCGCTCTCGATAGCAGTGGCAACTTCGGGCTGAGCCCCTACGGTGGTGCCGTCGAGATCACGAGCGATCAACCAATTGTCGTCGTGGTCCGAGTCCAGCGGGATGTGAGCCTGGGTGCCACCACTCGCTTTGCCGAGGATTATAACGGTGTACCTGTTCCTTAGAGAGGCCAGCTCGCCAGTGCAGCCACAAGTGCACGCCTTGATAGGTCAGGGAGGGGCTGAAGGCGCCCCTCCCTATGTTAGCAAGAGGAACGCGATGATGAGGCGCTTGACAAGACTTTCATTGCGCCGCGTGCTCCTTCCAGCGGTCACCCTCGCAGCACTCTTGATCTTTGCTGGCTGCAGCTTCAGCCCCGGCGCAACACCAACCGCCGCCGTTTTTGACAGCCCGGTGGTAGCTGCGGGTTCGAGCTCCCCCTTGGCGCCAGCTCCTCCTACTGTCACGGTGGCCACCGGTTTCGGTGCTGTCCGCGGAAAGGTGGCAAGCAAGCCATCAAGCTGGGGGGAGGTAACAGTGTACCTGGCCGGCTTCACTCCACTAGAAGAAGGAAGCAAGACAGGGTGGTATGTCCTGGAGCCATCCCTCCACCCTCATGCTAAGACAGACTCCAGCGGCTATTTCGTGGTTGACCAAGTACCACCGGGCCAGTATGTGGTTGTTGTTGGTCCCACTCCGGAAGACGCTGTCGCTGCGCTGGCTGGTCGCGATCCGCTAGTTATCGAGGTGAAAGCCGGGCAGGTGACAGAGTTAGGCGACATAGTTATTCGCTAGTGGAATCTATTGCACAATGCCTTCATCGGGAGAATAAGTGCCCGTGCAACGAACGTACATTGCCCTTGTGGGAATAGTTGTCGCCGTAGTTCTTGTCATTGCCGTTGTGCTCGCGCGCGGGCGCGGTACTGCCGTGCCCACACCGACGGCCACTGCCCCCACAACAGCCGCGGCAGGAGAACCGACGGCGCTGCCGACGCTGGGCGCTGCTTTCGTGAGCCCCGTCTCGCCGCTGCCAGCCCAGTAGCTCCCCCGTTCAAGGTCGCTGCGAGGCCAGCACCCGGGAGGGGAACTCCGGCAGCCCCCTGATCCCCAGGTTCAGTTGGAAAAGC
>JAPWUW010000340.1 GCA_028275325.1 Anaerolineae bacterium
TTGCCTGCTGGATTGGTGGAGAGCTGACTCAACCAGGCGAGGCGGTATTGACGGCAGGTGGCGTACCAACATATCCTGAGCCCGAGAGAGCTATTCGCGCTATTCGGGCTATGTACGATTACTTCCGCTGGCTGCAGCGGCCGCAAGTTGCCCTGCCCGAGTTCGAGGTCGATGAGGAGCGAATAACGCGCGTATTCGAGCGTGCCAGGAGCGAGCAGAGATTGCAGATTGGCGACGCCGAAGCGAGAGAGGTCATGGAGGCAATCGGCATCAAAGTGCCACGCTCCACTCTTGCCAGCGATGCGGACGAGGCAGTGCGCAAAGCAGAGGAGATCGGTTACCCCGTCGTGCTCAAGATCGCTTCGCCGGACATACTACATAAGTCCGACATTGGCGGTGTTCGCGTGGGGCTCCAGAGTGCCGCTGAAGTGCGCGACGCATTTGACCTCATAATGTACCGGGCGCAGCGGCATGCGCCGGGTGCTGCGATCTGGGGCTGTCAAGTGCAGCAGATGGTCCGGGGAGGGCGAGAGGTTATCATCGGCATGAGCCGGGATCCCCAGTTTGGGCCGCTCATCATGTTCGGGCTCGGCGGCATCTACGTCGAGGCATTGCGGGACGTTGTGTTCCGAGTGGCTCCTATAGACGCTCTGGATGCGCGAGAAATGGTGCAGGAGATTCGCTCTGCCCGGCTGTTGCAAGGTGTGCGTGGGGAGCCGCCTGCAGATACCGAAGCAATAGCTGACGCTCTGCTGCGCGTTTCTTACCTGGTAACGCGTTTCCCAGAGATCGTGGAGCTGGATATCAACCCACTGGTTGTTTACGAGGCAGGCCGCGGCGCGATCGGCCTGGACATGCGCCTCGTACTTTCGGGATAGCCGGGAATGACGGCGAAGCTACATCTGACGGAGGGTGCAATGGCCAACTTGTACATTGCTTCTACCGAAGCCTTCTGCGGCAAGAGCGCAGTAGCCATCGGCATCGGGCTGATGGCGCGCAAGCGAGGGCTGGTGGTGGGTTACATGAAGCCTGTGAGCATCGGCCTCGAGGGGAGCCGAGGCGCTGAAGAGGACGAGGATGCGCGGTTTGCTGCTTCGGTTTTCGAGGCCAGAGAGGCCCTGGGCACGGTAGCGCCAGTCTGTATCTCGCGAATGGAGCTAGAGCAAATCCTGCAGGGACAGGTGCAGAGGGATTTTCAGGCAGCACTGCGGGAAGCCCACCGTACGGTGTCGCAGGGCAAGGACCTGGTGCTGCTTGAGGGGGCTGGCAACCTGCGCGAGGGCTACACCGTCGGGCTCCCGGCACATGTGGTCGCCAGGGTTGTAGGGGCAAAAGCGCTCGTAGTCGTCCCGCACACGATGAGCCTGATTACTGACGACGCTTTGGCGGCGCAGGCAACGCTGGGCGATTGTTTTCTCGGTGTGGTCATCAACCGGGTACCGCGCTACCGGATGCGCTACGTGGAAGAGACAGTGCGTCCTTTCCTCGCCCGCAAAGGCGTGAAGGTGTACGGAGTGCTCCCAGAGGAGAAAGTGCTACAGGCCGTATCCGTACGGGAGATAACGGAGCGCCTTGGTGGCGAGGTGCTTTGTGCCGAACATGCTCTCGACGAGCTTGTTGAAAACCTGATGGTGGGTGCCATGAGTGTGGATTCAGCGCTCAGCTACTTCCGCCGTCTGCCCAACAAAGCCGTCATCACCGGCGGAGATCGGCCTGATGTGCAGCTAGCTGCGCTGGAGACCTCCACCAAGTGCCTGATCCTCACTGGCAACCTTCGGCCAAGCCCCATAATCCTCAGCCGCGCCGAGGAGATCGGCGTGCCCATGATACTGGTCAAAACCGATACATTGACCACTGTCGAGAACATCAGCTCCTTCTTCGGGCGCACGCGTTTCCACCAGCCCAAGAAAGTCGAGCGGTTTCAGGAGTTGATGGCGGAACGGTTCGAGATCGACGAGCTTTTCCGGGATTTGGATTTGTCGCTTTGAAGCATAACCTGAACTGCATGGAGGTCAGCTAGAGATGACGCTTATTGAGGAAGTTATCGCACGAGAGATCCTTGACTCGCGCGGGAACCCAACAGTGGAAGTCGAGGTGAGCCTGAGTGGCGGAGCACGAGGGCGGGCAGCAGTCCCCTCCGGCGCCTCCACTGGCGAGCACGAGGCGGTTGAGTTGCGGGATGGTGGGAGCCGCTACGGCGGCAAGGGTGTGCGCAATGCCGTGCGCAATGTGAACGAGACGATTGCGGACCAGCTGGTGGGCTGGGATGCGCTGGATCAGGTGGGCATCGACGAGATGCTTATCGCGTTGGATGGTACAGAGAACAAAGCTCGGTTAGGGGCGAATGCGATCCTTGCCGTCTCCCTGGCTGTGGCAAAGGCGGCGGCTGAGGCAGTCGGCCTGCCGCTCTTCCGCTACATAGGAGGGGTGAGCGCGCGAGTGTTGCCTGTGCCAATGATGAATATCCTGAACGGCGGCAAGCACGCCGTCAATAGCACCGATCTGCAGGAATTCATGATCATGCCCGTGGGAGCGCCGTCGTTTGCTGAGGCTTTGCGCATGGGGGCTGAAGTCTACCATAGCCTGCGCAAGGTGCTTGCCGCGAGAGGCTACAGCACGAACGTGGGGGACGAGGGAGGCTACGCACCCTCACTTGCCTCAAACGAGGAAGCTGTAGAGGTGATCATGGAGGCTATCGGGAAGGCCGGGTATACACCCGGCAAAGATGTGATGCTCGCGCTGGATCCGGCCGCAAGCGAGCTCTATGACAATGGTGTCTACAACCTGGCGAAGGAAGGCCGGCGCCTGACGGGGACGGAGTTGGTCGAGTTCTACGAGGAGTGGGTGCGAAAGTACCCGATCATCTCCATAGAGGATGGCCTTGCCGAAGATGATTGGGATTCCTGGGTGCTCCTGCACGAGAGGTTAGGAGATAGAGTGCAGATCGTTGGGGATGACCTACTGGTCACCAATGTGAAGCGTGTCCAAAAGGCAATCGAACTTAGAGCCTGTAATGCGCTCTTGTGCAAGTTGAATCAGATCGGCACGCTCACGGAGGCAATCGCCGCGGTGACCATGGCGCAGCGCGCAGGCTGGACGGCCATTGTCTCGCACCGCAGCGGCGAGACGGAAGACACCACCATCTCGCATGTTGTTGTGGCCCTGAATGCCGGGCAAATCAAGACTGGCGCCCCCGCTCGGACCGACCGAGTGGCCAAGTACAACGAACTCCTGCGCATCGAAGAGGAGCTGGGAGAAACGGCGCAATATGC
>JAPWUW010000043.1 GCA_028275325.1 Anaerolineae bacterium
CGCAGACGACGTCTGGCAAGGAATTGAGCAGCCGATAGACTGTCTGGTACCCTAAACTGCTCATGCCGACATAGTACGAGTTCGGATAGACCAGGGCTATCGGCAGACGTCCGCCCCAATCCTTGCGGCTGCAGCCAGCTTCCTCTGCCAGCAACCGCTGAGCCAAAGCTGCCGTGTCTCTACGGGAACCCCCCAACTGCCGCGACCTTAGTCTTCAGGAACACTGGCTATAGCCGCAATTCGGGCAGGTCACACATCCTTCCTTGAACTGGACAATGCTGCCGCACTCAGGGCACTCGGGGCTGAAATCCACTGTCCAGCTCGCTGCCTTGACATCCAGAGTGCCTGCGGAACCAACGTAGCGCTCAATGGCCTTGGCGATCGCATCCGCGCACGAAAGGGTGACCTTGCCGTTGTGCCAGGCAGGCGAAGGGCACCGAATGCCCTTGAGCTGTTTGATCACGGCCTCAACATCGATGCCCGACCGCAGCGCCAGAGAAATGAGCCGGCCAATTGCCTCCGATTGCGAAGCGGTACAGCCGCCGGACTTACCCATCAGGAGGAACACTTCGCAAAGCCCTAGCTCGTCCTCGTTGATGGTTATGTAAAGCTTCCGCCCGCATCCGAGCGCGACGCGCTCAGTCGTACCCCGGGTGATGGCTGGGCGTGGCCGAGGAGCGCGCCGATCCGCGGAAACCACCGTGGTGCCCTCCCGAGCTTGTCCCGCCTTGCCTTTGCCTGTGCCTTTGGTGAGGACTTGGGAGCGACGGCTGCCATCTCGATACACAGTGATCCCCTTGCACCCCAGCGCATACGCCAGGCGGAAAGCTGTGGCCACGTCTTCGACGGTCGCCTCATTTGGGAAGTTGATAGTCTTGCTGACAGCGTTGTCGGTAAACCGTTGGAACGCTGCCTGAATGCGCACATGCCACTCAGGTGCGATCTCGTGCGCCGTGACGAACAAGCGCCTCAAGTCCTCGGCGATCTCAACTTCTCGCAACGAACCGGAGGCAGCCACCCTGCGCACCAGCTCTTCGCTGTAGATGCCCCTTTCCCGTAGCGCGGCCTCAAATGTCGGGTTTATCTCTATGAACTCCTGGTTATCAAGCACATGCCTGGTGAAGGCAAGGGCAAAAACTGGCTCGATGCCGCTGCTGCAGCCCGCCAGAAAACTGATTGAGCCGGTGGGAGCAATCGTGGTTGTTGTGGCGTTCCTGATGCCGCGCTGCTGTATTACCCTGGCCAACCCGTCCCAGTCGAAGGCTGGGCTGCCATCCCAGCGGGACCAATCGCCGCGCGGCAATGGGAGCCGTCCTGCCTCGTAGATGGAGCCTCGGAACGCTGGAAAAGAGCCACGCCTGGTGGCCAGCTCCACCGATGCCTCCTTGCTCCAATAGGCAATAGCCTCCATTACCGAATGGGCAACGGCCTCAGCTGACTCTGAGTTGTAGGGCACGCCCAGTAGAAACAGCATGTCTGCAAAGCCCATAACTCCCAAGCCGATCTTGCGCGTCCTTAGAGTCGCTTCCTCAATTGCCGGCAGTGGGAAGCGGTTGACTGTGATCACGTCATCCAGGAAGCGCACGGCAGCATAGACAACCTCACGCAGCCGACCCCAATCGATCTTCCCATCCTTCACCATGTGCTTGAGGTTTATCGACCCGAGGTTGCAGCTCTCGTTGGGCAGGAGCACTTGCTCTCCACACGGGTTGGTGGATTCGTACTGGCCGAGCTGGGGAGTTGGGTTGTACTGGTTCATCCGATCGATGAAGACCACCCCCGGCTCCCCGTTGCGCCAGGCTGCTTGCACAATGCGCTGAAACACATCCCTTGCGTTCAGGTAACCACTTGGCTTCTTCGTGCGCGGGTTGATGAGGGCATACTTCTCGCCCCGCTCCACGGCCCGCATGAACTCCTCAGTGACGGCTACAGAGATATTGAAATTAGCGAGGATGCCCTCCTCTTCCTTGCAGTCGATGAACTCCAGTATGTCCGGGTGGTCAACCCGCAGTACCCCCATGTTGGCGCCACGGCGGCGCCCGCCCTGTTTGATGACATCAGTCGCGGCATCGAAAACCTTCATGAAGGAGACAGGCCCGCTTGCGATCCCTCCAGTGGAGCGGACGACGTCTCCGGCCGGCCGCAAGCGCGAGAAGCTGAAGCCCGTTCCGCCGCCGCTTTGGTGTATTAGCGCAGTGTTCTTGACTGCTTCGAAAATGCTTGCCATGTCGTCGTCCACGGGCAGCACGAAGCAAGCACTCAGCTGGCCGAGCCCCGTGCCCGCGTTCATGAGCGTGGGCGAGTTCGGCAGGAAATCCAGAGAGACCATAAGCTCGTAGAACTGCTCGGCCACCGCATCGACATCCGGTGCTAGGTCGTATTCAGCTTCCGCTTGCGCCACAGCTTGCGCCACCCTGACAAACATCTCTTTAGGGGTCTCCGCCACCTCCCCATTTTCGTCCTTGCGCAGGTAGCGGCGCTGCAACAGGGCGATCGCATTCTCATTCAGGTTAGGCTCGGGGAAACGCTCCACAGGCTTCACACTCGTCACCATCTATGCCTCCGCAGGTTTTCGCTCATCCATGAGTCGCTCAACCTCACCTCTGATGCTCTCCAGGTCGCTAAGAGGCAAGTACACAGAGGCAAAGCGTATGTAAGCGACCTCATCGACTTCCCGTAGTTTGCGCATGACCATGTCGCCTATAGCCCGGCTCGAGATCTCGCTGCCGCTCGCGCAGGCTGCATCTTGCACTTCCTGCACGATCCGTTCCAGCACCTGCGCCGGCACTGGCCTCTTGGTGCAGGCTTTGCGCAAGCCCTCCAGAACCTTCGCCGGATTGAACTCTTCTCGCCGCCCGTCTCTTTTTATCACCCACACGGTCGGGGCCAAGCGCTCGTAAGTAGTAAACCGCCGGCCACACACGGTACACTCACGGCGCCTGCGTACGCCGCCCTCAACATCCCTAGAATCCGTCACCCTGGCATCTGGAGCCTGGCAAAATGGGCATCGCATGCAAAACAGCCCCCTGGCATACAACTGCTAGTAGCCCTACGCAGCCCTATACTATACCTAGTATAGGGCGCTGGCAGCATGTGTCAAGGCGAGGGAGACATAACTAGATTAAGGATTGCGTCCTGAACCCGGTGGGGCATTGCATTTGGGCACAATGCCCCACCGGCCAGAGCATGGGCAGACGCTAAGAGCGCCGCCGCAGGAAAGCAGGGATATCGATATCCTCACTGGAGAATGTGCGCAGTGGGAACTCGCGGATGTTGCTCAGCGCGGATTTGGCCTGCTCCTCGAACCCGGTTGCCACCACCGTGAGCCGTAGCTGTTCTTCCAGTTCCGGGTCGATAACTGCGCCAAAGATGATGTTGGCCTCGGGGTGGGCACTCTGGCGCACGAGCTCTGCCGCCTCGTTGACTTCATGGAGCGTGAGGTCCGGGGGGCCCGACACGTTAAGAAGGATCCCCTTGGCGCCCTCTATGCTCACGTCGAGCAGTTCGCAGGTGATCGCTCGTTGGGCAGCCTCGATGGCGCGCTTGTCTCCCTTCCCGACCCCGATTGCCATGAGCGCTGCTCCCCCATTGGTCATGATCGCCTTTACGTCTGCAAAATCAAGGTTAATGAGTCCAGGAACCGTGATCACCTCAGTAATGCCCTGAATGCCCTGCCTGAGGACATCATCGGCCACGGCAAAGGCTGCGTTCATGGGCATCTTGTTGGGCACAACCTGCAAAAGCCGGTCGTTGGGTATGACGATAATCGTGTCGACATTTTGCTTTAGTGACTCGATCCCCTTCTCCGCCACTTGCATACGCCGCCTGCCTTCGAACGAGAACGGCTTGGTAACGACGGCCACTGTGAGCGCCCCAGCTTCCCGGGCTAGCCTGGCGATCACGGGCGCCGCACCGGTGCCGGTGCCACCTCCTTCCCCGGCGGTGATGAAGACCATGTCTGCGCCTTGCACCGCCTCGTACAGCTCATCAGCGCTCTCCTCAGCCGCTTTCAGGCCCACCTCCGGATCCCCGCCTGATCCTAGCCCCTTTGTCACCTTATCCCCGATGCGAATGCGTTTGGGTGCCCGCGAGAGCATGAGGGCTTGGGCATCGGTGTTCACTGCAATGAATTCGACGCCCTGAACCCCCACTTCAATCATGCGGTTGACCGCGTTGCTGCCGCCGCCGCCGACCCCGATGACCTTAATCTGCGCGAAATTCTCTGCTTGCTTTTGAGTCGCCATCCCCACCTCTCCTTGGAACTGATGTCTCCTGTCAAGCCGGCCGGTTTCATCCAAGAGCCGGCATTATCGCCCCACTTCGCCAGGCAACAGCGAGCGCAACGCGCGCTCGAAACGCTGCCACAACCTCCGCCTTGGCACTGGAGGCATCCTGCGCACCTCTCTGGCTGCCCAGACGAGCAGGCCAACGCCGGTGGCCTGTGCTGCCTCGTTCACCACCCACGCGAGACCCTCTGCGCGCGAAGGTCGAGCCACGCGCACGGGCAAATTCAGAACTTCTTCGCCAAGCTCAGCAATCCCTGGCAAGTTCGCCGTGCCGCCGCAGAGTACCACCCCAGCGACGAGCAGATTGTCCAGACCAGAGCGCTTCAGCTCGCGCAAAGCCATGGAGAAAATCTCCGCCACTCGGGCTCGGATGACAGCCGCTATCTCTGCCCGCTCCACAAACGTCGTGTTGGCGCCAAAACCCGGCACGCGCACTCGCTCGCCTTCGGCCGCCACAGCGGCGGCACAGGTGCCAAGCCGCAGCTTGATGTCCTCAGCGACCTCAAGCGGGCAGTGCAGCGCTACGGCAAGATCGCCAGTGATGTGATTACCTCCTATCGGCAGCACACAACTGTACCACACGCCGCTGTTTAGGTACACAGCAAGGTCCGTTGTGCCGCCGCCAATATCCAGAAGGGCTACACCCAGCTCCTTTTCCTCATCAGTGAGCACTGCTTCAGCTGAAGCGAGCGCCTGCGAGACCAATCCCGCCACCTCGATGCCGCAATCCTCGACAGCGCGAGTCGTGTTCCGCACTGAGCTGCGCAGCGCTGTCACCATATGCACCTCAACTGCCAGCTCGTAAGCTGCTACCCCGATCGGGTCGCGCACATGGACGGAATCGTCCAGCCAGAACCCCCGAGGGCACACATGCAGGATCTGACGCTCCGGCGGCATTGCCATTGCAGATGCTTCGGCCATGGCACGCTGGATGTCCTCAGGCTCGACACCGCGCAACGGGTGCGCAACCTGGGCCTGGCCCCTGGCGTTGCGGCAGTGGATATGGCTGCCGCCGATGGAGACAAACGCGCGCGCAATACGGCGGCCACAGCTTCGCTCCGCTGCCTCCGCCGCCTCCGCAACTCGCTCCCCGAGAGCAAGTGGATCCGCGACGATGCCCTTCTCCACCCCCTGAGAGCGAGCGAGCCCGGCCCCGACGACGCTGACCCTCTCGCCTTCTACCAGCCCGATGAGCGCAGCCACCTTCGTGGTGCCAATATCTATGCCCGCAACCAGCGGCTCAACCATGTCACCCTCTGCCTGCGACGCTGCACGCCAGCATCACTGGTAATACGCGCCCTCCACCGACTCGAGGGAGATGAACTGTGGCTTGTACCCTTGGCGGGCCAGGTCAGCTTGCAGTGCGGCCAACAAAGCGAGCTTCGCCTCGAGCCGGCGCCCATCCCCTAAGTACACTGGGCATTCCTCTTGCCCGGGGAGGATGTAGCCCCTATTCTCGTCATAGCGGTATGCTCTCTCTGAAGGGAACAATTGCACCATTTCGCTAAGCCCAAGCAGGGATCGACAAGCGCCCTGCGCTGCCACGTCCCTGGGTTCAGCTCCTACGACCTCTATGACCGGAAGCCCTGGGACATCTGCGCTTGTGGGTGTCAGCCGGCATCCCGGGAATGCCCAAAACTGTCGATCCCCAATGCGCATGATTGCCTCGGGTCTCTCCTCCACTATGCGGATCACAAGAAGCGCTGGCCACGACCAAGAGACCTGTGCATCGGCAACGCAGGGCAATGCCATCACCTCGGACTTCACCTGCGCCAAGTCCAGACCGATCGCCCACGCCCCGCCGGCCTTGCTCGCCTCCACCACCTTTTCTGGCGGTAGCAGCCTGCACCCACTCACGGCGACCCAGTTCACGAACCACCGTGGGTCCTGCCTAAGCCAGACCAACCCGGAGATGGCGCCAACAAAGGCCAGGAAGCTCAGAAGGCGACCACCAAACGCATTGGCCAACGCGCAGAGCACGGACTGTTTCTTCCTGGGCACCGCCGCCATGTTCACTCGCTCAAACTGCAATAGGACGCCTAGCTGCGGAAAGGGATTTCTGCCGGTCTCTGTAGCGCTCTTGGGCAAGCTCGATCAGGCGAGCTAACAGGCGCTCAAAGGGCAATCCGCTCGCCTCCCACAGCTTGGCGTACATGCTGATCTCTGTGAAGCCCGGTATGGTGTTGACCTCGTTGAGAAAGAGCTCCTCGCTCCGTCGCTCAAGCAAGAAATCCACACGGGCCATCCCAGCCAGGTCCAGCTCTCGGAAGGCGCGGATTGCAAGCTCTCTTGACCTCTCGGCAAGATTCTCTGGCAGGTGCGCCGGCACGATTGTGCGCGAGCCGGCCTGCCCGTACTTGGCGACGTAGTCGTAGAACTCCCGTCCCGGAATCACCTCGCCCGGAACGCTGGCAATGGGTTCGTCGTTGCCGAGGACGGACACCTCGATTTCCCTAGCATCCAGGCCCTTTTCGACGATGATCCGCCGGTCGTATTCGGCCGCAAGTTCAAGCGCCGCTGCGAGCTCGTCGCGAGAGTGCGCCTTGCTCACACCAACACTTGAGCCAAGGTTTGCCGGTTTCACGAAGCAAGGGTACCCCAGCCTCTCTTCTACGGCCTTGATGACCACTTCGGGATTTGATGAAAGCTGGCACCGCCGCGCTTCAACGAAAGGCGCCACTGGGATCCCTGCCCACTGCAGCACCTTCTTCATGGCGATCTTATCCATGCCCAAGGCAGAGCCTAGCACACCAGCTCCCACATAGGGCACCTCCAAGAGCTCTAGGAAGCCCTGTACCGTCCCATCCTCACCCAGTGTGCCATGGAGCACCGGAAAGAATACTGGTGGCCCCTCTAGCACCGCTTGGATGTGGGCGCTCACCCCTTCCCCGTCAGCTCTTCCCCTCGCTAGGGATTCCACGAGCTGTGCCGGCAGAACCAGAGCCGGGCCTCCTGGCCCGCCGGCGTGCCACGTGCCATCCCGCGCAATGTAGATGCGGCTAACCGACATTCCTGCCCGCACTAGGCCCGCTTCCACGCTCGCCGCTGAGCGCATGGATACTTCATGCTCCCCGGAGACGCCCCCATACAGCAGCACCACGCGTGTCATGTTCCCTCCAGCGTGAGTGCCCCGAGAAAGCGGACCTCTGGCTCAAGCAGAATGCCGAACATCTCGAACACCAACCTGCGTCCCATCTTCATGAGCTCGATAACGTCGCTTGCCGTCGCACCGCCAAGGTTTACGATAAAATTGGCGTGTTCTGGAGCAAAGCGCGCACCTCCGACCCGCACACCCTTCAGGCCGGCCCTTTCCAGCAACAGGCCGGCCGGGGCCTGGGGGGGATTGCGGAAGACGCATCCCGCACTCGGCAGCCGCGGCTGCAGGCGTCGTGCCTGCCTGTAAGCCAGCACCCGCCCTTCACAAGTAGAGGGGTGGTCCAGGCGCATGCGCAACTTAGCCTCTTCTATGATCAGCTTGCTGTCCTCACACGCGGAGCACTGCCTATACGAGAACCCCAGCTCGGCTGGGCTCAGCTGCTCCTGCGCCCCAGCTCGCACGGCTGTGCAGCTTGCCAAGATGTCCGCCATGCTCATGCCATGGGCACCGGCGTTTCCTGCTATTGCTCCGGCAACCGTACCTGGGATACCGCAAGCCCACTCTAGCCCGGACAGGCCATCTCTGGCCAGGCTGACCGCTAGTGCGGCCAAAGGCGCTCCTCCAGGGCAGCTCACAAGTGCCTCATCTCCCTCCAACCTCACTACGCTGTAGCGGGGTACAGCCTCTCTGTAAATGGCGACCAACCCCTCAACCCCTTCATCCGACACCAGCACGTTCGAGCCACCGCCGAGCACGTACCACGGCAGGCCATGCTCCATTGCCCACCCCACTGCTTGCACCAGCTCTTGCGCGCTGCTGCAAAGGGCCAGAAACTCAGCAGGCCCGCCGACGCCCATCGTGGTGTACGGCGCAAGCGGCACGTTTTGCTTTATCGTTACGAGGCCCTCACTGGGCTTCCTTGTTGGCGACACTCCAACTCCTTCAGCAATTGCGGGGTGAGCTGAACCGCATCTCCGGCGTTCAAATTCAGCAGGACATCGCCAGGCTGCAGATAAGAGACAAGGACCTCGCGTGCACGGCCCTTGTCGCCGAGGAAAGTTGCTCCCGCTGCCTCAGCAAGTTTGCTTGCCAATCTGTCATCTCCCTGTTCACGGGCGCCGTACACGGGCAGAACGAACGCACCATCCGCCTGGCCGAGCGAAGCAGCGAACTCCGCGAAGAAAGTTTCAAGTCTGCTGTAGGTGTGGGGTTGAAAGAGTACAACTATCCGCGAGCTTGGAAAGCGCTGCCTTGCAGCCTCGAGAGCAGCTCTGACCTGTGTCGGATGATGGGCGTAATCGTCAACGATGTAAACCCCGCCTGCTGGCCCCCGAATGCTGAAGCGCCTTTCCACCGCCCGCATGGAAGCGATTGCGGCTGCCGCCTGAGCCTGCGGCACCCCCATAAGCTCCGCTACTGCCAGCGCCGCTACGGCGTTGATGCCGTTGTGCGTGCCCCACAGGGGTAAGGCAAGCTCGTCAACCCCGTTGGGACCTGCGACTGACAGCTGCAAGCCCCCGGGGGCTCGTCGCACTTCCACGAGCCGCCGTTGGGCGTCCAGCCTGCTGCCGTAAGTTACCGCGTGTGGAAAACTGCTCGCTATCAGCTGGCCGAGAGCAGTGTCTGTATTCATCACAAGCAGGGTGCACTGTGCCGCAAATTGCCTGAAGGCCTCTTCCAGCTCCGAACTGCTCTTGTAACAATCCGGGTGGTCGTGCTCGACAGCTGTGACCACTCCGATGTACGGCCAAAGGCAAAGGAAAGTGCGCTCGTATTCGTCGGCCTCAAGGACCATGTAGTTCCCCTTGCCACGTCGCAGCCCGGTCCCCCACTCCGGCACCACGCCACCGACAATGCATGTTGGGTCGAGCCCGGCGCTGATCAAGACGTGACTGATCATGGCCGTGGTTGTGGTCTTGCCATGGGTCCCCGCCACGGCGATAACCTTCTTGCCCCTGGTGATCCACGGCAGCAGTTGATGACGCCTCCAGATCCTGATCCCGTGGCTGCGCGCCCATTGAAGCTCTTGGTTGGTGGGTGGCACAGCCGAACTGTAAACGACAAGTTCTGCTCCCTTGATGAGTGTTGGCCTGTGACCAACCTGAAACGGCATCCCGAGGCCTTGAAGTTCGCGAGTGCGCTCGTTCTCCACCAGATCCGAGCCAGTCACCTCGTGGCCTTCGAGGAGCATCAGCCGTGCCAGGGCCGAGAGGCCTGCGCCACCGACCCCCACAAAGTGCACCTTCCATCGCTGTTTGCTCACAGTGGCGCCCCCCTCTTTTGTCTAAACTTGTGCACTATGCCACCAACTGCAGAGAGAATCCCGAACGCCGCCGCTATGCCCGCCAGGCTCAAGGGCTCGGCTGACCTTGCTTGAGCAGCCACTTCCCGGCCAAGGTCTATTCTGATGAGCAAAGAGGGGCCAAGCTGCGCCCGCAGGTAGGGCAGCACCGTCTCCTGTGCCAGCAAAGAGCACAGCAGGCCCGTCACAAAACCGATGCTGCCCCCGAACAGCCTTGATAGCCACGAGACCTGCTTTGCGGCTACCAGCGTCCCTGTCAACACGAATGCCACTCCGAGTGACAGGGCAAACCAGACAGCCGCAAGGAGCTCCGGCGACTTCAGCTTCTCGTCCAGAGCGACCCCAGTCGCCTGGCCAAGGAGGGCTGAAAGCCTGCCTAGCAGCCCCACGAGCTTCTGCCCAACTGCAGGCTCCTCCAGTGCCATTGCTGAGCCGAGGGCGACAAGGCCCACGAAGAAGGCTCGGCGCCATCCGTAGGAAACGCCAAGGCACAGGCCGGCAAGCGCGATGCCCCAGTGGAGCCAGTGCACGTCGATTGCAAGCTCAGTGGGCAAGCTTATCCTCCCTACAAATGGCGATCAGCGCACGGGCAATGGTCTGCGCGGCCTGCGGCGTGGCCAGGGCTCTGGCGCGCTCAGCCATAGCCTGCAACCGCTCTGGGCTGTGAAGAAGCTCCCTTACGACTGGGCCCAACTGCTCTTCGACTTCCTCGTCCGGCAGGATGACCGCGCAGCCCTGATCCGCTAGATACCGAGCATTCTCGCGTTGGTCGCTGAACGGGCCCGGGACAAGTACGGCTGCTCGCCCAGCCGCGGGCAGTTCTCCCAAAGTAGAGGCTCCTGCTCGAGTCACGACCAGGTCCGCGGCTGCCATTCCTAACGCCAGCTGCTCTAGGTACTCAAAGAGGTGATAGCCTCGCCTGGGCCCCAGGCCCAACTGCCGCGCCGCATCCTGCACCCACGCGTAATCTCTGCGGCCAGCAACATGCACAATTTGAGCAGCGCTCACAAGCTCTGGTGCCCACCGGAGCATGGCGAGGTTAAGCCGGCGCGCCCCAGAACTGCCGCCGGCCACAAGCACGACGGGGCGATCGTCCAACCCCAGCTGGTTGCGGGCCCTTGCCTTGTCCATCTGCCAAAACGCAGCCCGAACTGGATATCCACTCACGAACACTCGGGGATGTGCCCCCAGTTTCCTTGCCGCCACCGCGGTCGAGGCAGCCACCCTGGTTGACAGAGGCGCGAGCAGCCGAGCCGCCCAGCCGGGCTGGACATCGGGCACGAAGAGAAGCACTGGTATGGCTGCCATCTTGGCCCCCAGTACTGCCGGTACGCTGAGAAACCCACCGGTGGCAAGAACCGCGGACGCGCCGAATCGCTCGAGGAAAGACCTTGCCCTGAAAGACTCAAGAAGGTTCTTGAGCACGTTCCAAGGCATCGCCAATCCGCTGCCACGAACGCCAACAGCGCCCAGGCTCACAAACTGCCAGCCGCGTTGGCTGACCAAAGCGCCCTCAGGGCCAGATAACGTGCCAAGCCACAGTACCGAAAGCGATTCACTTTCCTCTTCCAGTGCTTCAAGGACAGCGATAGCCGGATAGATGTGGCCGCCAGTCTTGCCGCCAGCAACGGCAACTCGCATTTACGCCTCTAGCCGGTGCCCGCTGATGTTGAAAAGTATGCCAACACCAGCAAGCGAGCTCACCATAGAAGAGCCGCCATAGCTCACAAAGGGCAACGTCATCCCTGTAAAGGGCAGTGTCGCAGTGACTACCCCCATGTGCACGAGTGCTTGCCCGAGTAGCAACAAAGTCGTGCCCAACGCCAGGTAACTTCCGAACGCATCCTCTGCTGCGAGCGCAATCTTTAGTCCTCGCCAGCCCAGCAATACGAATAGGGCGAGGGTGAGGGCACATCCCACGAACCCTAGCTCCTCGCCCACGAGCGCGAAGATGCTGTCGTTGTGGGCCGCAGGCAACCATCCGAACTTGAGGATGCCTTGCCCGAGCCCGCGCCCGGTGAGGCGCCCGCTGCCCAGGGCCACGACAGCCTGGCGCACCTGGTAACCTGCCGCCAGAGGATCCTCAAGAGCAGTCCGAAAGGATAGGACTCGCTCCAGGCGATAGGATGAGCCGAGCACAAGGATGGCACCTGTTGTCGCCGCAAGGAGGCTAGCGGCAAGTAGCCCGCGCACGCTTGCGCCCGCGGCGAAGAACATTACTATCGCGACCCCCACAATGAGCATGGCAGTGCTGAAATCGGGCTGCACGAGAACAAGCGAGGCCACGAGGCCGACAATCAGGCTGTAAGGAATGAGCCCATACGTAACGTGCCGGATCTCTGGCCCCTTTGTCGCAAGCCAGTAGGCGACGTATATGACGAGCACGAGCTTCACGGCCTCACTGGGCTGCACCGATCCCTCAAGAAGCCAGCGCCTGGCGCCGAAAGAGACGTGGCCACGAACCAACACAGCGACAAGCGCCAGAATTCCGAGGAACATGAGCGGCGCCGCCAGATCCTGGAAGCGATGATAGTCGAACCTCGCCATTGCAACCATTGCTAGCAGCCCCACTGCGACCCACGCGAGGTGCCTTGCCCACATCCGCAGTGGCGACTGCGAGCTCATGGCAAGAGCGGCACTATACCCTTCAGCAATGCCCATCACGAGCAAAGCTGCCACCACTACGAGGAGCCAATAATCGGGCCTGGCCGGGTAGGGCCTTCTTGAACTTGGCCGCCCTATCTCAGTCACGTTCGCAAACTCCTCACAAGGGCTCGGAATGCCTCGCCTCGGTCCTCGAAATCCCGGAATTCATCGTAACTTGCGCAACCAGGCGATAGCAGAACAACGCAGCCTGGCGGCGCAAGATTCCTCGCAAGGTGCACAGCATCCCTCAGCCCGCGCACGCGCTGAACTGGGACGGCGCGAGCACGCAGCAGCGCTGCAATCATGTCTCCGGCCTCCCCGAAAGCCACAACGCCGAGCGCATGCTCTTTTGCCTCCTCGGCCCATGCTTCCCATGGCAAGTGCTTGTCTCGGCCGCCTGCCAGCAGCAAGATGGGCTCATTGAAGGCATGCATGGCAGCTATGGACCGCTCCGGAGTGGTGGCAATGGAGTCGTTGTACCAGCTTACGCCATCGATGCACTCGACAAGCTCGAGCCTGTGGGGCAAGCCAGTGAAGGAAGTTAGTCCTCTTGCGATCGCCTCAGGTGGCACGCCCACAAGATCACAGGCCGCCGCAGCTGCCAGTGCATTCGCCAGGTTGTGCTGCCCTCGCAGCTTGAGCTCAGAAGCGCGGCACAGCGGCGTGCCATCTGCAAGGACAAGCTCATCCCCTTTGAGCCAGGCACCTGAGGGCACAGAGCCAAAACAACTGAACCAGCTTACCGTGCCGGGAGCACAGGCCGCGAGCTGCCTAGAAACCTCTTGGTCTGCATTCAGTACCACTGCGCCGCCTTCCCTTTGATGGCGGAAGACATTGGCCTTTGCGGCAATGTATTCGGCCATGTCGGCATGCCGATCCAAGTGATTCGGTGCGATATTTGTAATCACGGCGACCTTCGGGCTTTCCTTGAAGAGCTGCAGCTGGAAACTGGAGAGCTCAAGGACCACTGCATCCTCTGCTTGCAGGTGAGCCAGTTCGCCAACCAACGGCCTTCCAATGTTCCCGCCCAGGTACACCCTTCGGCCAGTTCCGCGGAGCGCGGCCGCTATGAGCGAGGCCGTGGTGCTCTTGCCACTGCTACCGGTCACACCAATCACGGTTTCAGCAGGGCAGTAACGCAAGAAAAAGCGGGGCTCATTCCACAGCTCTATGCCTCGGGTTGCAACACGCGCGACCACGGGGTGGCTGAGGGGGATTCCCGGGCTTACGAAGCAAGAATCGCACTTCAGAGCCTCGAGGCTCAGGCCACCACACTTTATTTGAGCACCCAGGTCCCCAAATTGCCGCACTTCCTGAGGGAGCTCCTCCAGAGGGCGGTCGTCGCTGAGAAGGAGCAGGAACCCGAGGCTTGAGAACAGTCGTGCAAGCGCAAGCCCCTCGCGGCCCAGGCCCAAGATAGCTATCCTTTTGCCAGCGAAATCTGCGCGGATTCTTTGCAGAGCGCTCATATCAAGGCCAAAGCAACGCCCAGCATGCCTCCGAGGATGCCTATGATCCAGAACCGCAGCGTCACCTGCACTTCAGACCAGCCACCGAGTTCAAAGTGGTGGTGCAGCGGCGCCATACGGAATAACCTCTTGCCCTTCGTCCGGCGAAAGTAAAAGATCTGAATTAGATCCGACACTGTCTCCATGACGAACACCACACCCACAACCGGGAGGAGCAGCCACTGCCCGGTCATGAGCGCGACGGTCGCAAGCGTGCCGCCGAGAGCAAGCGCGCCTGTATCTCCCATGATCATCTGCGCTGGGTGGCAGTTGTACCAGAGGAAGGCCAGGAGCCCACCCACGACAGTGAGGCAGAAGGCCACCAGGTAGACCTGCTCTTGCAGGTACGCGATAACTGCGTAGGAAAGAAATGCAATGATAAGTGTACCCCCAGCTAGGCCATCCAGTCCATCCGTTATGTTGACCGCATTGCTCGTGGCAACGATGATGAAAACGGCCACGGGCAGGTACCACAGGCCAATGCGGATTTTCTGCGGCACACCTG
>JAPWUW010000341.1 GCA_028275325.1 Anaerolineae bacterium
AGATTGCCAAGGAGGCTGTCGTGGTGACAACGCGGCCGGCGTTGGCACTTCCATGCCCTCTCTCGACCACCCACCGGAGCGATGGCACAAAGTGGACACTTGCCAGGGGCGCAGGCAGTTGCAGCGGTACTGCAGGGTCATCCGTCACTACGGTTAATTCTGCCGAAGGAAGGCGAGCCTTGATGCCCGCTACTGTGCGGGCCAGGATGGCCAGGTCGCCCGTGTTTCTATAGGAGTGGAAATTGATGATGAGGACCTTTGGTGCACGCATGTGTCGGCAAAGGCTCTTGCGATTCAGCCCACAGCACACCAGCAGCCTTGTAACCGTAACCACAAGCCAGTAGGATCTCAGTTGCCCAATATGCTAGGGCACATGCCCTCCAGCCAAGGGAGGGAATCAGCGCGACGTTCAGGGCCAGGTTCAACCCTGCTGCAAGGGCCTGAACGCGCACGCGTGCTCGTTGCTGCCCGGCACCGACTAGGTAAGCAGCCATGGCGAATGACACACTCCTGGGTACAAGCAGCCAGCTTAGGTATGCCACGGCCTGAGACGCCTCGATGTACTCGGGACCGTACACCAGTTTGATTAGAGGCGTCCTGCTTGTCCACAGAAAACAACCGAGAAAGGCTCCCAGTGTAGCCATGGCAATCGCTGTCGCCAGCAGTACCCACCCCACGTCGCGCCTTGTTTGGGAATGGGCGCGGGAGAAATAAGGGATCAGGAGAGTGTAGAGGGCATTTGGCACAAAGAAGAAAAAACTCAACAACGCACTGGCCGGACTGTACACACCCACTGCACGCTTGTCCGCCAAGAGCCCAAGTATCACGATGTCGCCGCTTATGCACACTTGTGCGAAGACGTCGGAAGCGACGTAGGGCATCCCTTCACACAGAGCAAGGCTGGTCGGCCGGATGCAGGCACGCTTTTGTTGGCACAACGTGGCGGTTATCAGAATCAAGGAGACAACCGCAGCTATCGCACGCGCTTCCATGAAGGTCGTGGCGCTTGGGCGCATCAGGGAAGCAACAGAAACGAACACGAGGGCCACGCTGCTCAGTCCCGCTCTAAGTGCACCTGCCAGCTCAGCCCTTTTGGCGCCCTGTAGGCCCGAAGCAACAGCATTCACGAATGTTGTGGCGGACCAGGCGATCCCAGCGAGAAGAAGCAGGCTAGCGCGGTAGCTAGCTGGGCGAACGGCGGGCGCAACAATGGCGATCAATGGGAGCAAGATGACCCACAGGAACGCCTTGGTCAGCAGTGCTCTCCCTAGAGCAACACCTAAAGGCTCTCTTGTTGCTTCGCGAAGGAGCCAAGTGTCGAGGCCGAAGCCTGCGAGCACAGCGACTTGAGCGGCCAGCCCCCAGTTCGCCATGAAAAGCCCGAATTCCTCGACGCTGAGCGGCCGCGCGATAAGCCACAGAGAAAGCGAACCTAACGCTTGGGCTGCGGCTGAAAGAACGAGGAAAACAACCCAGCTCCCAGCCTGCGCTGTCAATTTCTGCTCACCTCTTTGGGCTGAAAGATTACAGCTGGGCTATGGCTTGTGTAGCAGTATCAAGGTTCTCGAGCACTCGTACCATGTGAGCCCACGAGAAACTCGAGGCGTGCTGACGAAGCCTTTCTTCCAGGACCGGGCCGAACCTGTTAGCAAAGAACTGCGCTATACATTCCGCCAAAGCCTGAGCATCGCCCGGCGGTACAAGGAGCCCAGTTCTGCCTTCCTCCACCACCTCCGGAAGGCCCCCAACGTTTGTGGTAATCACTGGACGGCCAGCACCGAAAGCCAGTTGGATAACTCCGCTTTGGCTGGCCTGGGTGTACGGTAGCACTACCGCATCGCAGGCAGCAAAATAGAGAGGCAACTCCTCGTTCGGTATGTAGCGGGGCTCCCAGGTGACGATGCTATCAATCCCAAGGCTTGCTGCGAGGTCCTGGTAAGACGCAAGAGGCTCCCAGAACTCACCAGCCACGATCAACCGCAGGTCTTCCTTATCGGGCAGGAGGCTCAAGGCCTCCAGGAGGTATCGCAGCCCCTTGTAAGGACGCACCAGGCCGAAAAAAAGCAGCACGCGGCGCTCATGAATTCCCAAGGCCGCTCTTGCTTGCTCCTTAGAAGGCAGGCCTTGAACGAGCTGAGAATACGAAGGGTGTGGGTGCACAAACACTTTGGCGCCCGCAATCAGGCTCTCTGCAACCCGTTTGTCGGCATGTGAGTGCACTAAAAGCCATGTGGCTGGCTCGAGGGCCCACTTGACCATAAGTTTGTCCAAGGGCCGCCGCTCGTGGGGGAGGATGTTATGGCAAATGCAGACTGTCCGCAGGCCCCTGCGCCTGAGAACCCGCAGAACGCTCCCGGTGCAAGTGGCCCAAAAGGGCACCCACCAGTGAATAATCGTGAGCTCCGGCGCAAAACGATCAATACGGGCACAGGTGTGTAGCCATGAGGGCGGCCAGAATGGTTCCAAGCAGAACTCGGCTGGGAAAGAAAGCGCCAGTTTGCTTTCGTCCTTATCGCTTCTACCAGGGTATAGCCAGCGAGGGTACTGACGCCTATAGGAAAAAAGCCTCACCTCATGGTGTTCGGCAAGGGCCCTCGCCAACAGCGCATTGTAGTGGGCGATGCCCCCGCGATAGGGGTATACCGGCCCGACAAGAGCGACTCTCACCCGCTCCTCCGCACGATGAGGTCCGCAAGAAGGCCCAGGGCACCGAGCTGAATGGCCGTGAGGAAGAGCAGCACCGTGATGGCGGGGACGTAAAAGCCCTGGTAATGGACGAAGTCCCGCACAAGCTTGAGAATGGCCACTGCCAGCAGCACGCTTGTGACTGGAAGAAAGATGCGCAGCGGGTTGAAGTACATCACCGTGCGCACGACAAGCGAAAGGTAATTGTACGTGTCGCGCACGGGGTGGAAAGACGAGCGCCCTTTGCGCGGATAGTAATCGATGGGCACCCACGCCACGCTCAGCCCCTCGCTCAGGAAGGCGATCGTCATCGTGCTCACCCAGGAGTGCGTCGTCGGCAGTATCTTGCGGAAACGCAGTAGCGGCTCCCGCCGGAAAACCCGCAGGCCGGAGTTCAGGTCCGGGATGGAGGTCTGCGTCAGGTAGCAGGCCAGGGCACGGATGAACCATTTCGTCGGCGCCCGCAGGAGCCGCATCGTCCCCGCCTCTCTCTTGCGCGCGCCAATCACCATGTCGTGCTTGCCCTCAAGCAGAAACTGCACCAGCTTCGGGATGTCCTGCAC
>JAPWUW010000343.1 GCA_028275325.1 Anaerolineae bacterium
ACAGCCGAGAATCACAACATCCTGGGCGGGTTGGGTAGCTGTGTAGCTGAGGTGGTAGTAGAGACATGTCCTGTCCCTGTCCTTCGTGTCGGTCTGTGCGACACGTGGGGTGAGTGCGGTCCTAACCAGGCTTTGCTAGAGAAGTACCGTATGGGGCCTGAAGCTATCGCGGCTGCGGCTCGAATCGTCGTGCGTCGCAAAGCAGAAAGGGGCCAGATGCCCATCCCGGATAAATGGGGTGAAAAAATTACCAAGAGAGAGGGAAGAATTGCAACGGTCCGAAGTTGATGCTTTCCTACGCGTTGATATGGGTACAGGTTCAGTGACCAAGCTTCCCATGCCGGCAACATGGCGGTTGCTCGGCGGGCGAAGCTTAGTGGCACGCATCGCCCTTGATGAGATTCCCCCTCTATGTGAACCGTTGGGAGCGGAGAACCGTTTGCTGATCCTGAACGGCCTTCTGGCCGGAACTCCCCTGCCTTGTTCTGGCCGGCTGTCAGTGGGTGGGAAGAGCCCGCTGACCGGGGGCATAAAAGAAGCGAACAGCGGTGGAATCTGTGGCCACATGCTGGCTCGCTTGGGACTGAGAGCCATTGTCGTCCAAGGACAACCCCTGGACGACCGCTGGTATCTCCTCTACGTTCACCCCGAAGGTGCAAATTTACTGCCGGCTGATGAGCTAGTCGGCTTAAGCACCAGCGAGACGGCGGCTCGACTTCGGGAGCGGTTTGGTGGCCGAGCAGGCTTCCTGGTAATTGGGCCGGCGGGGGAGATGCGGATGAGCTCAGCAAGCGTAGCCGGCACAGACATGGAGGGACGCCCTAGCCGCTTCTCCGCGCGCGGAGGAATGGGAGCGGTCATGGGAAGCAAACGCCTTAAGGCGGTTGTCTTGGAGCCTGCCCGACACA
Organism: Anaerolineae bacterium; assembly: GCA_028275325.1. Lineage (GTDB taxonomy): Bacteria > Chloroflexota > Anaerolineae > DRVO01 > DRVO01 > JAPWUW01. The sequence goes on from JAPWUW010000343.1 coordinate 909, forward strand.
ACCCACCACTGGCCGACCGAGAACGGTTTATGCACGCTGTACGACGATTCATCGAGTTCATCGAGAGCACCCATCAGACGGCCGTGGTCTATCCAATCTATTCTACCGCGGCGATGGTGATGGTTGCCAATTCGATGGGCTTTCTACCGACGCGCGGCTTCTCAGCAGGACAGTTCGATCAAGCCGAGACCATCAGCGGAGAGGCATTACACGACACGATCCTTGCTCGAGGTGGCGAAGGGAAAACAACCCATGCTTGTATGCCCGGGTGCATTATTCGCTGCTCCAATGTCTGGCCTGATCCCACTGGACGGGAATTCATCTCCCCCTTGGAATATGAGACCATCGGGTTACTGGGCTCTAACCTTGGCTTGGGCAATCTGGATGAGATTGCGCGACTGAACCGGCTATGCAATGAAATTGGCCTGGATACCATTGAGATCGGTGCAGCCATGGGAGTGGCCGCACAGGCCGGCCTGGTCCCATTCGGCGATGCCGAGGGATTTGTTCGCCTATTGGAAGAAATTCAAGCCGGGACTCCGCTAGGCCGCATTCTGGGCAACGGCGCAGAATTTGTAGGGAAGGCGTATGGTGTGCTTCGGGTCCCTGCGGTCAAAGGGCAAGCGATGCCTGCTTATGACCCGCGCGCGTTAAAGGGCACCGGTGTCACCTTTGCCACCTGTCCGCAAGGGGCTGATCACACAGCCGGCCATACCGCGCGTGCCAATCTAGACCATCTTTCCCCAGTTGGACAGGTTGAGGCTAGTCGCGCTGTTCAGATTGCTGTAGCGGCGCTGGACAGTCTGGGGCTTTGCCTGATGACCGCTCCTGCCGTCGCCGGCCAATGGGAGCTTTTGGCCGAATTGGTCTCAGCCCGCTTTGGCGTGGAATGGACAGCACAGGAGATAGTCGAATTAGGGCGGCATACCATCCGCCTGGAGCTGGAATTCAACCGACGAGCAGGCTTTACCTTCGCCGACGACCGCATCCCGGAATGGATGACTCACGAGCCACTACCGCCCCACGGCACCGTCTTCGATGTGCCAACAGAGGAGATGAAGAAGATTTATGACTTCGCGTGAGGGCTTGGTATACACTCTGCCCTATGGACGGACGGCCCAATTGGTCGTGTTACCTCCTACTGCTACAATAACGGTGTTGGAGCCGGCCGAAGAGCCTGCCACATCGCCACCAGAGGAACTGATCGCCACGGCTTTAGCGGAGCCAATTGGCTCCCTTCCGTTGGTAGACTGTATACGCGGTGCAGGGCGAATGGTCGTGGTCATCAGCGACAGGACGCGACCATGTCCCTCAGCTCAGATGCTACCACCGTTGCTGGACACTTTGAACGCCGCCGGCGTTCCGGATGATAGGATTACTGTCCTCTGTGCCTTGGGCTGTCATCGCCGTCAGACTGACCGAGAGCGGCGTGCGTTGGTAGGCCAAGCGGTATGGCAGCGGGTCAAGGTCGTAGACAGTAACCCTGAGGACACCTGTTTGTTGGGTGTAACCACGGCCGGCACACCTATCGAGATAGACCATCGACTCCTGGATGCGGACGCGGTGATCGTCTTGGGCAACGTGGAATATCACTACTTCGCTGGATACACCGGGGGGCTCAAAGGGATCGTTCCGGGTTGCGCATCGCTACGCACTATCAGCGCTAACCACAGCCTTATGACCCGACCAGGGGCAGTTGCGGCATCCTTGCAGTCTAATCCGGTACGCATGGACCTGGAAGAGGCCGCCAGAAGTGTCAACGTCCCCTTTATTCTCAACGCTGTGTTGGATGGGGAACATCGTATCGCATCTGTCGTCGCCGGCGATCCCATCACTGCCCATCGAGCGGCCTGCCGAGTTCTCGATGCGCGCAATAAAGCACGCCTGTCTGCCCCGGCCCCCGTAGTTATTGCCAGCGCCGGCGGCTATCCCAAAGACATCGATCTGTACCAGGCACAGAAAGCCTTGGATAACGCAGTGAGGGCATTGGTACCAGGAGGCACTCTGGTGCTAGTCGCCGCATGTGAGGACGGCCTTGGCCACCCAATCTTCGCCCGCTGGATGCTAGAAGAATCGGATCCGACCGCCCGGATCCAACGGCTGGAGAACGGTTTCGTCTTAGGAGGACACAAAGCGGTGGCTGTCTCCCGAGCAATGCTCCACGCCGGGCAAATCGCCTTAGTCTCCTCTCTGCCGGCAGACGAGGTAAAGCGAATGGGATTTGTTCCTTATCTCACTGCACAAGCGGCCGTAAACGCAGCCCTGGCTTGTCATGGATCCAGCGCAACAATCGTCGTAATGCCTCATGCGGCGGAAACATTG
>JAPWUW010000344.1 GCA_028275325.1 Anaerolineae bacterium
GTTTCTTGCTTCATCATGGTAAAGCAAGAGCAGTTTTGATAGTGCTAGAGGTGCTAGGTATCCATGAACAATGGGCTACGGAAATGCGACGCCGGGTCGCTAAGGCAGCCGATGTTTCCCCAGACGAAGTAGTGGTGGCTTGCACGCACACTCACTCTGGTCCGGCTGGGCTCGAGATCCCGCCAACATCGGACCCAACCCAAGTAACTGTAGCCGAGTTTATCCTTGCTCGAGCAGAGCAGGCAGCCGTACAAGCGGCCCAGACCCTAGCTCCAGCCCGGATAGGCGTCACCACTGCTCCTGTGACGGGAATTGCCGGGCACCGTAACCAGCCACAACGCCCGGTAGACCAAACGCTGTGGGCAACGGTCATTCGAGATGTGGGAGGCCGAGTCCGCGGAATCCTTGCCAATTTCCCCTGCCATTCCACAGTGCTCGGCCCGGATAACCGGCTCCTATCCGGGGACCTATTTGGAGCTGCCGCAGCTATCGCCGAGCGCAGACTAGGGCATGATACGGTAGTGGCGTTAACTGTGGGGGCAGCCGGCGACATTAGCACACGGTTCTTTCGCCAGGCTCAGGATTTCTACGAGGTGGACCGCCTCGGGGATCTTCTTGCTACTACTTTGCTACGCCTCGCCCAAGCAGCCACGCCCGTCCGCGCCGATCTTGCCGTGCGCTGGAGGCAGTGCTGGCTCCCTTATAAGCCGCTCCTAACGATAGACGAAGCCCAGCAAATAGTGGAAAAGCTACGAGTAGAGCTCGCCGCGCTTGCTCAGCAAGGCACAGTATCTCCGTCCACGCTACGGATTGCCCGTACACGAGTCGAAGGGGCAGAACAGCTATATGCCATGGTGAAGGCAGGAGCACTGACCACCGGTGGGGCTGAGGCCTTATTGTGCGGGCTTCGCATCGGGCCAGGGATTCTGATCGGAATCCCTGGCGAGCCGTTTAGCTCAGTAGGGCAGACCATCCGGGACGAGGCTGTTCCGCCGTTCCAAGTAGCGGTGCTAGGGCTGGCCAATGGCTATCTAGGTTATTTCCCCGACGAGGACGCAGTCCAGGAAGGTTGGTATGAGGCTTTGATCAGTCCCTTCGACCACCAAGCTACGAGGGTACTACTCAAAGCGGCCATGGCCCTGCTTGCAGAGATGATGGAGGAAGCCCATGAAGGACGTGCTTGAACGCATCCGAGGGGGTTTGATTGTATCCTGTCAAGCTAGCCCGGGATCACCGCTCTATGGCCCCCGGTTCATGGCAGCAATGGCAATGGCCGCTGAGCGAGGTGGGGCAGTGGGCATCCGCGCCAACGGCCCTGCAGACATTCGCGCCATCCGCCGGGCTACATCCTTACCCATCATTGGTATCTACAAACGGCGCGACCTCAGCCCGGATGTCTACATCACCCCAGATGTGGCAAGCGCACGGGCCGTGATCCGCGCCGGTGCAGACATCGTCGCTGTGGACGGCACGGCGCGCCCACGCCCCGGGGGTGTCACCTTGGCTGAGCTCGTGCGCGCCATCAAGGAGGCTCATGACGTCCTGGTCATGGCTGATATCTCCACTGTAGAAGAGGCGTTAGCTGCAGTTGCCGTTGGAGTGGACCTCGTTGCCACCACTCTTTCCGGGTATACCCCAGCCACAGCCCACAGGCGTGCCGGCCCTGATCTGGACTTAGTCCGGGAGTTGGTAACCCGAGTTCAGGTACCGGTAATCGCTGAAGGCCGCTTTTGGACGCCTGAAGAGGTATGCCAAGCTATCCGTCTGGGTGCTTACGCCGTAGTTGTTGGCACAGCTATCACGAACCCGGAGGCCATTACTGCCCGGTTCGTGCGCGCCCTGCGGGAGGCAACGAATGGCTGACCTGTTGGTACGGGGTGCCCGCCTGCTGTTAGCCCCAATAGAAGAGGGTGATTGCTTAGTGCGTGGAGGACACATTGCCGCGCTGGGCCAAGTACCCCCCTCCACTATCCCCCCTAACTGCCCGGTGCTGGATGCGGCCGGTCGGTACCTCGCGCCGGGCTTCATTGATATGCATGTGCATGGAGGGGGTGGGGCCGACTTCATGGACGCAAAGCCAGAGGCGATAAGGACAATCACGGCCTTCCACGCTGCTCACGGCACTACGACCCTCCTTGCGGCGATTATTCCAGCCCCGATGGATCGTATGCGCCAGGCTATGGCTGCAGTAGCAGAGGTGACGGAACCAGGGATCGCTGGCCTGTACTTGGAGGGCCCGTTTGTTTCTCGCGCAAAAAAGGGGGCATTCAACCCGCGTTGGCTTCGCTCCCCCTCAGTGAGGACTTTTCGCAAACTGGTCGAGGGACACCAGAACCTAGTAAAGGTAGTGACCTTCGCCCCGGAGCGACCGAAAGCAGACCAGCTGCTCGCGAACATTCTAGCTATCGGAGCGCTGCCAGCCATAGGCCATACCGCCGCTACCTATGAGCAAGCTATGGACGCCCTTGCCCATGGGGCGCGCCACTTTACCCATTTGGGCAACGCCATGTCCGATCTTCACCACCGGGAGCCAGGGGCGGTAGGAGCTGCCCTCGATTCTGATGCCTACGTGGAACTTATCTGTGATGGGATCCACCTCCACCCAGCCTTTGTGCGCCTCATAGCCGAGGTAAAAGGGTATGAGCGGATGTGTCTTATTACCGATGCCATCGCCGCTGCCGGCCTCCCCGATGGGGAATTCGCGCTGGGGGACCTTCCTATTTTTGTACATCAGGGAATCGCGAGGCTTTCTAACGGAACTTTGGCTGGAAGCACCCTAACCATGAACCGGGCTGTGAAGAACTTCATGAAGTTCACCGGGTGCTCTCTCCCGGAAGCTGTGCGCTGCGCCACCCTCAATCCGGCTCGCCTACTAGGAATCGACGAGCGAAAAGGAAGTTTAGGAGTGGGAAAGGACGCAGATCTCGTGATCTTCGACAACGATTTCAACGTGCACTACACGATCCTTGACGGAAAGATCGTGTATGCCCGCGAGGACTAAAACTTAACTAGTCTGGCTCTCTTTTCAAGAGAGGAACAGCATCCAGAATCTCCTGATGGGGCAGGGAGACACCATAAGGCCCTACTGAAAATAAGTGGCTTGACCTACGTTCTTCTTGAGCCTGGCGAGTGCTTTCAGAAAAGATAGTCCAGATACCTCGAGGTCTGTCAACAACCACGTTCAGTTCTTGGGCCTCACTGCGGGTCTCCAGCCAGATAGGCGGTGA
>JAPWUW010000345.1 GCA_028275325.1 Anaerolineae bacterium
GCCCTGGTGGAGGTGGCCAAGAAGCTCAGCTTGGACAGCGCTGGGGTCGACGCTGCTGGCAGCGGGTTCAACCCCGAGGAGCAGGATCAATGGGGTTACGATGAGGTTGACTGTGGCCTTGGCTTCAACGCGCTTGCCGTCGCGTGGGGTGCCAAGAACATGGGCTGGAGCGACGACTTGCGCACGCTGTACTTCAATCAGCCAGCTTGGGTGGAGCGCCTGCAGTGGGTGAGCGACGCCATATGGCAGTGGCACATCATGGCTTCTGCCCAGCAAGTGCAAGCGGCCTCTCCTGGCTTCCACACTGGCAAGCTGGCCATAGATCACTGTCACTCCTGGCGCATGGGCGAGATGGAAGAGCTCTCATTTCACTGGAACGTTGGCGCGATCCCAGCTGGGCCCACCGGAATTCTGGTGGCACAGTGCGATGTGGACGGGTTCCTCATCTGCAACCGCTTTCCATACCTGGACGCGGCTTGGGAAGTGGTGAAGTGGATGCTCGAGCCGGAGCAGATGCTGCGCCTGGACCTCACCTGGGGAGCGTTGCCGCCGCGCTTCTCGTTGCGGGAGCGGTACAAGGAGGAGATGAAGAAGCGCTTTCCCGATCTCGACTTGCAGGTCTTCTTCGACTCGCTCAACTACATAGATATCCCCAACCACGAATCCTTCATCCCTCGCTATGGGGAGATCTGGGATGCTTTCAATGCCGGTTACCAGAAGGTGCTCACCGGAGAGGAGAAGAACGCTAAGGCCGTGCTTGACGAAGTGCAGAGAATCTGCCAAGGCTATCTCGACGAGTATTGGGCGCAGCAGAGCTGAGCTTTCTTCCTGCGTCTGCCCTGCAAAGGAGGGGATGGCAGGGAGCCTGTTTGGCCAGGGAAGCGAAGCAGGACCTGAACTCGGGTCGGTGCTGGTGCGATGGTGAAGCTTTCACCGGCGCGGCGTGAGGCACTCTGGGCCTACCTGTTGATAAGCCCCTGGATTGTGGGCTTCATCATCTGGACTGCGGGGCCTATGCTCGCTTCCCTGTTTCTCTCGCTCACGGAGTACAACGTGGTGAGCCCGCTGCGTTGGCTGGGTTTGGCCAACTACAGCTCTGCTCTGTTCTCGGATCCCCTTTTCTGGCAGAGCCTCAAGGTCACGTTCACCTATGCAGCCCTGTCCTTGCCCTCGGGGCTGGCAGTGGGGCTGGCAGTGGCCCTGCTACTCAACCTCAATGTGCCAGGGCTCTCAGTCTGGCGCGCCATATACTACCTGCCCTCGGTTATCTCCGGTGTGGCCGTGGCCGTGCTCTGGCAGTACGTGTTCAACCCGCGGTTTGGCGTGCTCAACTGGGCCCTGAGCCTTGTAGGAATCAAGGGGCCTGGGTGGCTTGCGGATCCGAAGTGGGCGCTGCCGGCACTGGCCATAATGAGCCTGTGGGGAGCGGGTGGGGGCATGGTGCTTTATCTGGCAGCCCTGCAATCGGTGCCTACTGCCCTTTATGATGCTGCCAAGGTGGATGGTGCTGGTGCATGGCAGCGGCTTCGCTACGTGACGCTGCCGATGATCTCGCCGGTGATCTTCTTCAACCTGGTTATGGGCACGATCGGCACCTTTCAGTACTTCACGAATGCTTACGTGATGACGCAGGGCGGGCCGACGAACGCCACCCTCTTCTACAACCTTCATCTCTACAACAATGCCTTCCGCTATTTCCGGATGGGCTATGCCTCGGCGCTGGCCTGGATGCTCTTTGTGATCATCCTGCTGCTCACGCTGCTCATCTTCCGCAGCTCCACCGTCTGGGTATATTACGAAGGCCAGCTGCGTGGGGGAAGGGGCTGATGCGCGCGCAACTACGGGGCACTACGGCGCTGCGGCTTATCCCACGTCGGCAGGCTCTTGCTCAGCTGGCGGCTCTTGTGGTGCTTGCCGTGGGTGCGGTGGGCATGCTCTTTCCGCTCGTGTGGATGCTGTCTTCCTCCCTCAAGCCCCTCTCTCAGATCGACCTTTTCCCGCCCCGTTGGCTCCCGACGGAGCAAGTTACGGTGCGGATCGGCGAGGTGGCCTACCCGCTCTATGAGGTGAACCTCGATGGTAGCATCCGGCGCCTCGTCATGATCGAGAAGGTGCAGCGGACTGGCATCTTTGCTGATCCCGCAGATCTATCCCAGAGGCTGGAAGCCAATGTGAAGCTCGCTAAGCCGGTGGAGCGGGTGCGGCTGCGCTGGGAGAACTACGTTGAGGCCATGACGGCGGTGCCTTTCCACCGCTATGCCATCAACACGGCCATTGTCGTTTTCGGTTCCATGGCTGGTATGCTTCTATCCACGACACTTGTGGCGTATGGTTTCGCCCGTTTCCGCGCGCCGGGGCTTGGAGCCCTGTTTCTCCTGCTTCTTTCGACGACGATGCTGCCGAGCCAGGTGACGCTGATCCCGACTTATATACTCTTCAGCAAGTTGGGCTGGATTGACACGCTCAAGCCTCTGATCGTGCCCTCGTTTTTCGCTGGCGCTTACGACGTCTTTCTCTTGCGGCAGTACTTCCTTACCATTCCTCTTGAGCTCGATGACGCCGCCAAGATCGACGGTTGCGGGACGCTGGGCATCCTCTTCCGCATCCTGCTGCCACTGGCAAAGCCGGCCATCGCGACGCTCTGCATCTTCCATTTCATGTGGGCTTACAACGATTTCTTCGGCCCCCTCATCTACCTCCAGCACCAGGAGCACTTCACGATCGCGCTGGGGTTGCAGAGCTTCAACGCCTTCCGGGCACGCCGCTACGACCTCTTGATGAGCGCTTCGCTCGTGACAGTTCTGCCGTGCATCCTCCTCTTCTTCTTCGCCCAGCGAATCTTCATCCAGGGCGTGGTGTTCACCGGGATCAAGGGGTAGGATAGCGGCGCTTCTTGTGACGGTGCTGACCCTGCAGACGTGTGGGCTTATGCCCGACAAGCGGCCACGCGCTCAGGGTGTTGCCTCATAAGGGCTGTTCTCTGGAACGGCGAATCTCTGGCAAAGGCGGGGCACACGGCGCCCAAGGGGAAGCGCGCGAGTGCCAATGGTTGCCGGCTGGCACAAGAAAAACAGGGCCGCGCAGGAACACCTGCGCGGCCCTGGGCCCTTGCGGCTACATGAAGAGGCCGAGGAGGGATTCGAGCGCGCCTGGCTGCAGCTGCTCGTCGGTGAACTTGATGGTGGCGGCGACGTCGAACTGCGAGAGCGAGTTGAT
>JAPWUW010000044.1 GCA_028275325.1 Anaerolineae bacterium
GCGGGCTGTATTGCCCTGCCCTGCGGCGGGCAGATATACTGGGGTACCTTCAAGCTCCGGTGGGGTCTGAGCTGGCTTTATGGCCAAAGTGAGCGTCGTGGTTCTTGGCGTGGGCTCAGTCGGCCGTGCCTTTTTGGCGCGGCTGGCAAGGTGGGCCCCTTCTTGTCACGCTGAGCTTGCGCTCGTTGCCCTGGCGGATTCAAGCGCCGTGCTCTTTGCGCCCAGTGGCCTGCCACGAGAGCTTTGGCCTGCCATCGTCGACCACAAGGCGGCAGGCAAACCCCTTTCTTCCTGGCCAGGCGCGCAGCCTGTGGCGGAGCTGGGGCAGCTCATCGGCAAGCTGCAGCCGCCCTTTGTCGTTGTCGACCTCACCGCCTCGCAGGAGAGCTTGCCCTTGCTCCTTGCGGCTTGCGAGCGCGGCGCCGGGCTGGTGCTTGCCAACAAGCGGCCATTGTGTGCCCGTTACGAGGCCTGGCATGCGCTCAACGCCAACGGCTTGCTGCGTTATGAGGCCACAGTTGGGGCGGGCTTGCCGGTCATTCGACTGTTACAATACCTGCAGGCGGCAGGCGAGACGATCCGCCGTGTGGAGGCGGCTCTGAGCGGCACGCTGGGATACATATTCTCCCGGGTGGATGAGGGGCTGGCCTTTTCAGCTGCCGTGAGAGAGGCTCACCGGGCGGGCTACACCGAGCCGGATCCGCGCGATGACCTGGGCGGCATGGATGTGGCGCGCAAAGCTCTCATCATCGCGCGCACCCTGGGGCTCGGGCTTGAGCTTGCGGATATCGCCGTGGAGGCGCTCTACCCCCTCAGGATGGGCAGCCTCAGCGTGCCTGAGTTTCTCTCAGCGGCAGCGGAGCTGGATTCCACCGTAGGCAGGAAGGCTGCCCTGGTGCATGGCAGCGGCCGCCGGCTGCGCTACCTGGCGACCATCACCCCGGAGGGGGCAACTGTCGGCCTGCGGGAGGTGGAGCCATCCTCTCCTTTTGCTGCCCTCAGTGGCCCGGATAACCTTGTCCTGGTCGAGGCGGGCTCTTTCCCAACCCCCATTCGGCTGGCAGGGCCGGGCGCCGGGCCAGAGGTGACGGCAGCAGCAATCCTTGCCGATCTTCTCGATCTGGCTTGCGCGCTGCAAAGCCATTCCTAGGGTGTTGGCTATGATTGTGCACGGCCCATTCTCGCTTTCCAGCATCATGGGCAAGGCCATTGCTTATCGTAACCTGGAACCAGTGGACCCTGGCCTGCCTCGCTTTGCCGAGGTGGCGCGCGCTTGCGGGCTGCCGCCTGCACCCGTGCCGCGCAAGACTGACCTGCCTTATGCGTGCGCGCTCGCTCATCTCTCGCGCGCTGCAGCCCGCCTTTACGGGCGGCCTGAGCCCAGGGCGCTCCTCTTGCTTGGGGATACGCGCATGAACGACGGCTCCTGCTTCCAGAATCTGCAGCGCGCCACGGGCTGGCAGGGGCTGGCCTTCATCTGCAGCGAGAACCTCGCCGAGCCGGCCTCCCTGCAGGAGCCGGAGCCAGGCATTCTCATCGGGAACCGCTGGGCTCAGCTCGGGCAGCTGCCCCGTATCCTCCAGGAGAGAGGCATTGGCGCTGACGAGCGGTTGCTTGTCATCGTTGACCTGGACAAGACTGCCATTGGCGCGCGCGGCCGCAACGACCGGTTGATAGACGAGGCGCGCATCGAGGGAGTGCGCGTCACAGCGGCCGAGCTCCTTGGGGATGCCTACGACGAGAGCGCCTTTCTCTTGGCCTACCATGCGCTGAACAAGCCCCCTTTCCACCCTTTCACAGCCGATAACCAGGATTATCTCGTGTTCATCTGCCTTACCATCGCTGCTGGGCTTTACGCCCTGCCGGAAGTGATGAGTGGCGCAAAGGACGGCCGCTGGCCGAGCTTTGCCGCCTTTATGAAAGACGTGCGGGCAAGGGAGGCGGAGATCGCGAGGTTGCCACTTTGGGCGGCTTACAGGCCTTTCGTTGAGCGGTTCGAGCAGGGGGACCCGACTCCGTTCAAGGCCTTCCGGCGGAATGAATTCCGCGCGACGATAAAGCGCATGGGGTGTCTGCAGACGCCGCAGAGCGCTGAGGAGGCGCTCCAGGGGGAGATTGTCATCACGCACGAAGTGGTACAGTTCATCGAGTTTTTGCAGGAGCGCGGCGCGCTCATCCTCGGGATTTCCGACAAGCCGGATGAGGCGGCGTTGCCGGGCCCTGAGGATGCAGCCCTTGGCCTGCTCGGCCTGCACGAGGCGGCCACTCATTGTGTGGGGGAGAGCATCTTTTGAGCGAAGGGCAGGAGTGGTGCCATCGTTGTGGTGCCCCCTTGCCTGCTGAGGCGCAGGCCTGCCCGGTCTGCCGGGCGCCGCACCTTGCGGCGCGGCGCAGGGCGCGCGGCGGGCTGCGCCGGGCGCTGGCCGTGCTTGGCGGCACAGTTGGCGCGCTCGTGCTTGTGGCAGCGGGCATGGCGGCGCTTGGGGCCTGGAACGGGCTGCGGGAGGCGCGGGCAGTGCGGGCAACGACAGTCGCCCACCACTACGCGCGCGGGCTGGAGCACTTCGAGAAAGGGGAGTATGCCCTGGCTGCTGCCGAGCTCGATTACGTGCAGAGACTGGTGCCAGGGTACAAGGATGCAGAGGCGCTCTTGGAGCAAGCCCGCAGCAAGCTCTCCTTGGAGCCGACCCCCACCTCCCAGGCGAGAGAGGCGATCGCAGCCGAGCTGCTGGCGCGTGCCCAGGACGAGATGGAGAAAGGGGACTGGGCAGCGGCAGCGAGCACGCTGCAGGAGATCCAGCAAGTGGCGCCAGGCTACCGCAGCGAAGAGCTCAAGGCGCTGCTTTTCCAGTGCTACTACAGCGCCGGGGCAGAAGCTGTGCAGGCGGGTAACGTCGCCTCGGGGCTGGAGTGGTTCCGGCAGGCGCTCACTCTGCAGCCAGAGAACGCGGAGGCGCGGCGCCAGGTTGTCCTTGCGGATTCCTACGTCGTTGCCATGGGCTACTGGGGTATTGACTGGCCGAGGGCGATCGCAGAGCTGCGCAAGCTCTACAGCTTGAGCCCAAGTTACGCCGATGTGGCCCAGCAGCTTGCTGTGGCCTACGGCCGCTATGGCGATGAGCTCTTCGCGGATGGCAAATGGTGTGAGGCCAGCGAGCAGTACAGGCAGGCGGTGCTCCTGAACGGCGACACAGCTCTGGAGGGCAAAGCAAGCCTCGCTGAGCGCTACTGCAAGGCCCCGCCGGGCACGCCAACCCCTCAGCCTGTGCAGAGCGGCACGGCCCCAGCCGGCGCAGGGCGCCTGCCCGTGGGCACCCTCTACTTCGCCCGGCGAGATGACCTGAGCGGCCAGGTGAGCATCTACAGGCTGCGTGCCGGCGCCCAGGTGCCAGAGCTCTTCCTTGCCAACGCCGATCAGCCTGCGGTGCGGGCCGATGGCGCAATCGCCTTTCGCAACTGGGACCCGCAGCGATTGGGGCTGAGCCTGGCCGGGGCCGATGGTTCCTTTGCGGCGCGGATTACCGGCCACCCTGAGGACGGCTGGCCATCCTGGGAGCCGGGAGATGGGCGTCTGGCGTTCGCCTCCACCCGCGAGGGCGACCGAAAGTGGCGCATCTACATAGCCGACAACTGGCACACCGGCGCTGAGGCGCAAGCTATCGCCTACGGCCGCTCCCCGGCGTGGGGGCCGGCGGGTATAGCCTACCGCGGCTGCGACGCCCAGGGCAATCGCTGCGGCCTGTACCTGCTGAGCGCCGAAGGCGTGCAGCTGCGGCAACTAACCGACAGGCCAGAGGACGATATGCCAGACTGGAGCCCGGATGGCAAGCGGCTTGCCTTCGTCTCCCCGCGCTCTGGCAGCCAGAGCATTTGGATCCTGGAAGTTGGCAGCGGCAGGCTCATGCAGCTCACGGACAACCAGGGGCTTGATGCGGCCCCCACCTGGGCGCCGGACGGGCGCAGCCTCGCTTTCATCTCCAATCGCGGTGGCAGCTGGGCGATCTGGCTTGTGGCTGCAAACGGGGGGCAGCCATCGCAGCTCCTGGAGATCGGCTCGCTGCCTTCAACCTGGGACGATGTCAGGCTCGACTGGCAGCGGTAAGCAGCCGCTTGCTCTCTAGCTGCCTTCCTCCCCGGCCTTGGCCTCTTCCCATAGGCGATCCTGCTCGGCGAGCGAGAGCTCTCTCAGATCCAGGCCACGCTCGCGTGCCAGTTGCTGCATGCGCTCGAAGCGCGCCCTGAAGCGGGCGTTGGCACGGCGCAAGGCCGATTCCGGGTCCACGCCAAGGTGCCTGCTCAAGTTCACGACGCTGAAGAGCAGGTCCCCGAGTTCGTCCTCTCGCCTTTCAGCGGGGGCGCGTTCCAGCTCGGCAAGTTCCTCGCGCACCTTCTGGTAAACCCCCTCGATGGAAGGCCAGTCGAACCCGACGCGGGCAACCCGCTTCTGGTACGCGTTTGCCTGGGCGAGGGCGGGCAGCCCCTGGGGCACGCCCGAGAGGAGGGAGTCGGCCTTCTCATTGCCTCGCTCGTGCTGCTTGATTTCTTCCCAATTGCGCAGAACGGCCTCCGCATCGGGCAGGTTGAGGTCCCCGAAGACGTGCGGGTGGCGCCGCTTGATCTTGCTGTCGATGGCCGCGATAACGTCGTAGACGGTGAAAGCCCCCTCTTCGGAGGCCATCTGCGCGTGCATGCAGATCTGCATGAGCAAATCCCCGAGCTCCACCATGAGCGCAGGCAGGTCTTCGCGGTCCAGGGCCTCCAGGACCTCGTAAGCTTCCTCGAGGAGCGTCTCGCGCAGGGTAAGGTGAGTCTGCTCGCGGTCCCACGGGCAGCCACCGGGGCCCCTGAGCCTGGCGACGGTGTCCTGGAAGCTTTCCAGGCTGCAGGGCTGCGGCCGCGGCGGTATGTAGAGGGAAGTGAGGTGGTCTATATCTGGCTGACGGTCAAGCTCGACGAGGGGCAGCCGCCGCACAAGCTGCTGCGACGTGCCCGCCGCGCGCACGAGCACGACCTCGAACTCGGGTGGGTAGGCGTTGAGAAGGGCGAGCTTGACATCAGCAGCCACCTCTCGGCTGTAGAGCTGCCCCAGAAGCGCTGGGCCATCCACGCGCAGGGGCGGGTGATGCCTGGAAGCCACCTCAAGGGCATCGACAATCTGCAGCTCGAGCCCGTCAAGCCCCAGTGCTACGAGAATCGGTGATATGAAGGATTCGCTCGGCACGATTTCCACCGGGAGGCCCTCAGCGCGTGCCAGGGCGATGATATTCTGCACGCTCTGTTCCCCGACGAGCGGGTGCCCGGGGACGGCGTAGATCACCCCTTCGGGCCGCCTGCCGAGGGCCACCACCTGCCTTGCAATCTCCTGGTAGAGCTCGGTGAAGGTCTGGCAGCGCTCGTAAAGCTCGTCGAACGAGTGGACCGTGAGGTCGCTGGGTAAGGCCTGCACTGTTGGGTGCTGTGCTGTGCGCACGTAAAGCTCCCGGGCGCTCTCGATGATGCGCCAGGCGCCGAGGCTCATCTGCTCCAGCGGCCCTGGCCCCAACCCGATGACGACAATGCCCATTGAGCTTGCCTCCCGCCCCTATCCTTCTCTAATCGAGCTGGGCGCAGAAATCAGCGAGGGCGCGCAGCATGAGGGCCACAGCCGTCGCGCCTGGATCCTGCACTTGAGCGGCGCGCTCCCCGAGCCAAGCTGCGCGCCCGAAGCGCGGCTTGAGCCCGGCCGTCTTGGCTGCGCCTTCCTCGGCGGCAGCAGCCGCTTGGGCGAGCGCCTCAGGCAGGCTCTGGCCTTTTGAGGCGGCCTCCTGCAGGGCAGCAAGTGCTGGGGCCATGGCGTCGAGCATCGTCTTATCCCCCACATCTGCCTTGCCGCGCTCCTTGACACCCTGCAGCGCTGCCTCCAGCGCGCGCACCAGGTCCTCCAGAGTTGCCTCGGCCTTGCCCTGCAGCTGCCGCCCGGCACGCATCATGGCCGTGGCCAGGAGCACCCCGAAGGTGGAGGCAGCGGCGCGGTTGAAGGTCATTCCCGCCTGCGCCAGGATCTTGCCGATATCGCCCTGCTGCTCAAGCTGGGGCAGAGCCTCGAGCACTGCCTTCCAGCCAACTGTCATCGTCACGCCCAGGTCGCCATCTCCCGTCGCTGCGTCCAGCTCTCGCAGCTTCTCGGCGTTCGCCATGGCGGATTGAGCGACGTATGCCAGGGCTTTGGCCACTTGGGAGAGCGTCAGAGCTTTGCTCATCTTCCCTTGCCACCTCCGGACCTAGCGCACACTTTGCGTGTTGAACCGCTGCTGCAATAAGAACGGGGAGAAGGCCGGAGCGTCGAGCCACCGGCGCAGCTCGTCATCCAGCTTGAGGAGGCTGATGGAGGCGCCGGCCATCTCAAGCGAGGTTGCGTACTCGCCCACCAGCACCTTGTGTATGCGCAGACCGTAATCGAGCATGATCTCATGCGCCTTGCGGTACATGACGAAGAGCTCTTCTGGCGGCGTGGCGCCAAGGCCATTGACGAGAACAGCCACCTCATCTCCGGCGCGGAAAGGCAGGTCAGAGAGGATGCGCTCTAGCATGATCGTCGTGATCTCATCGGCGCTCTTGAGCTTAGTCCGCTCGAGCCCCGGCTCCCCATGGATTCCCATCCCGAGCTCCATTTCGTCCTCGCCAATGGTGAAGGTTGGCTTGCCAGCGGCCGGCACCGTGCAAGGGGAGAGGGCCACCCCCATGCTGCGCGTGTTGTCGGCCGCCCTTTGCGCTGCTTGCACAACTGCCTCCAGGTCATTGCCTTCGGCGGCACAGGCGCCAGCCACCTTGTAGGCGAAGTAAATGCCGGCCACAGCGCGCCTGCGGTTCGCCTCTTCCCTTGGCGCGGAGACGACGTCATCGTGCGCGAGCACAGTGCGCACGGTGATCCCCTCCATCTCAGCCATCTCCGCCGCCATGTCGAAGTTCATGACGTCGCCGCTGTAGTTGCCGTAGAGGTAGAGGACACCCCGCCCGCCATCGATCGCCTTTGTCACGGCGAGCATCGCCTCCGGCGGCGGAGAGGAGAAGACGTTGCCCACGCAGACCCCATCGCAGAGGCCGGGGCCAACGTAGCCAAGGAACACGGGGATGTGCCCGGCTCCGCCACCGGTGGCGATCGCGACCTTGCCGCGGACGGGCGCATCGGCCCGGACGAGGGCGCGGTTGCTGCCCTCAGCCCGCTTCAGGTGCCATGGATATGCCCGCAGTATCCCCTCTAGCACCTCATCCACAAACTGGAAGGGGTCATTGATGATCTTCTTCATCGCGCACCGCCTCCTTTCGCTTTCAGGCTAGAGCAGTATAGGGCGAGGGAGGACAGGCAATCAAACGGGGTAAGGGCCACGCCTGCGTGACAGCTGAGGGCTGGGGTGGCGTTGGTTCCTCAGGGCCCGAAGAGGACCGAATCCACCACCTGGACAGCCTGTGCGTGCACCTCCTCGGGCAGGGAGAAGCTGTTGGGGCAAGTGAAGCGCGCCCGGATCTGCTCCATGGTGTCCAATGGCGCGAGGAAGGCCAGGCAAACGCTATCCGTGCAGCGGGCCCGGCGCGGGTCGCAAGTCACGCGGTAGTGCAGCTCATGCCAGATGTAGTGCCGGCCCAGCCAAACCTGCTTGCCGAGCAGCTCAAGCCGTCCTCCCTGCTGCTCAAAGTAATGCTCTTCCTCTTGCTGCATCAGCTCAAGCGTCTCGCGCTGTGAGAGGGCCTCGCCCTGAGCTGGCACAACCACGAGGAGCAGGGAGCAGCCCGAAGGGGCAGTGAGGAGGAGCTTGCGCGGGCTTTCCTGGCGGAGCTTCCAGCCGCTGGGGAAAGTAACCTGCAGCGCCCGCTCCCGGGGGGCTGTCGGGCTGCGGGGCTGCTGGGCGGCCGACCTGGGGCCACCCCAACAGGAAGCAAGGCACACAGCCGCTACCAGCAGCCAGAGCACAAACAGCTTTCTTTGCGTTGCGCCCAAAGCACTTGCCCTTGTCAAGTTTCCTCCACCGGGAGACGAACGGAAAGCACCCTGGAAGAGCCATCCTCGCCCATGGTGACGCCGTAGACGATGCCCGCCGCCTCTATCGTAGCACGGTTGTGGCTGATGACGATAAACTGGGTCTTGCTGGCCAGCTGCTGGAGAAGCTGGCGGAACCGCCCCACGTTTGCCTCATCCAGCATGGCGTCCACTTCGTCCAGGCAGCAGAAGGGGGTGCCGCTCACCTCCACGAGCGCAAGCAGGAGCGCGGCTGCGGTGAGAGCTCTTTCTCCCCCTGAGAGGAGGGAGAGATCCTGTCGGCGCTTGCCAGGCACGCGCACGCAGATTTCCACGCCACCGTCCTCTGCGGCGAGAAGGAGCTCGGCGCTCCCGCCGCCAAAGAGGGCGCGAAAGTGTTCGCCGAAACGCGCGTTGACGGCAGCGAGTGTCTGGGAGAAGTGCTCGCGCATAGTTGAATCGAGGCTGGCGATGCCGCGCTCCAGGGAGGCAATGGCTCGCTCGAGATCTTCGCGCTGCGCCTGAAGGAACGAAAGCCTCTGGCACAATGCCTCATGCTCAGCTGGTGCCTGCATGTTGACAGGCCCGAGCTCCCGCAGCTGCCGGCGCAGTGCCTCGGCCTGCGCTTCGAGCTCGCGCAAGCTGGGCATGCCGCGGGCCAAGGCCGCGCCTGCGTTACAGGCCGCTCTTGCCTCGCCCAGCTCGGCTGCGGCCGCCTGCAGCAACGCCTGTCGCCTGGCCCTGATGTTCGCCACAGCCTGCTCAAGCTCGAGGCAACGCCGCCGGAGCTCCTGGGCCCAGCCAAGGCGGGCCCGTTCCTCCCGCTCCAGCGCCTCGCAGAGCTCGATGCAGGCCCTGAGGGCTGCGCCCGATTGCGCCATGGCCTCCTCAAGCTGCTGCCAGCCGCGCTGGTACTCCGCCTGCGCCACATGCGTTTCCTGTAGCTGCACCTCTACCTGCTCAAGCTGCACTCGCAGGCTTTGCTGCCTGCTCCGATACTCCTGGGAGCGCTCTTCCAGGCGCTGGATGTGCCTTTCGGCGGAGGCAAGGGCCAGGGAAAGGGCCTCGCTCTTCTGCTGCAAGGAAGCGGCCTCGGCCGAGCAGCGCTCAAGCCCCGCTGCCGCGCCATGGGCGAGCGCACTGAGCTGCTCCTCGCACTGGCCAAGCACTGCCCGAGCCTCCTCCACGAGCCGCGCAGCCGCGGCAGCGCGCTCTTCCTGCTCCACTGCTGCCTGCAGGAGGGCCTCCCTGCTGGCCTGCAGCTGGGCCAGCTGGGCCTGCCCGCCCCGCTCCTTTGCCAGCGCCTCGCGCAGCTGCTCTTCGGCAGCTGCTCTCGCAGCGAGCAACCTTTCGCGCTGCGCGCGCACGGCCGCCACCTCTTGAGTGCGCGCCTGCAGCTCAGAGCGCGCTCGCTCTAGCTCCGCGGCGAGCGCCGCCTGCTCTTGCCGGAGCTCCTGGGAATGCGCGCGGGCGGCGGCGACGAGCGCAGGCAGAGAGCGCTTTTCTCGCTCCAGGGCAAGAAGGTCGGCGCGCGCCTCGCCTTCCCCGCCGGTGAGGCTGCCGGAGGAATGCGCCACCTCCCCTGCCAGGGTGACCACAGTGTAGCTGCCGCCATTGCGCTTCAGGACCTCGCGCGCGGCTCGCAGATCCTCCACGACGATGATGCGGTTGAGCAGGTAATCTCGCACCTTCTCGAGGCCAGGGGGGATCCGCACAAGTTCTGCCCCCAAGCCGATGACACCTGCGGTTGCCGGCAGCGCTGCAGGCGGCGGTGGGCGCAGCGTATCCAGGGGCAAGAACGTGGCCCTGCCCGCCCGCTGCCCCTTCAGGAAGGCGATGGCCTTCTCCGCGTCTTCCCACCGGCGCACGACGATGTGCTGCAGGCGTGGCCCCAGCGCCTCCTGGAGGGCCCGCTCGAATTCTGCTGGCACCTCAAGCAAGGCGCTCACCGGGCCGATGACGCCGGTCGAGCGGCCTTCGTTCTGCGCCCATTCCAGGATGGCGCGAGTTGCCGGCCGGTAGAGCTCCTGGCCCAGCCGCTGCAGCTGCGCGAACTGGGCGCGCAGGCGTTTCTCTTCAGCCTCTTTGGCGGCAAGTTCCTCCTGCGAGCGCTGCAGGAGCAGTTGCAGCTCTTGGTAATGCCCTTGCTGCTGGTCGAGCGCCGCTTGTGCCGCCTGCAGCGCGGCGGTAGCCAGAGATAGCTGCGCCTCAAGCTCCGCCGAGCGCTTCTGTGCGGCGGAGCGCTCCCCTTGAGCGGCAGCCAGAGCCGCGGCAACCTCCAGCGACTCGCGCTCCAGCTGCTCGGCCTGCGAGCGCGCCGCCAGCGCCTGTGCCCGCGCCTGCGCAAGCTCGGCCTGGGCCTTGGCGGCGGCGCGCTGGGCCTGTGCCTGCTGCTCGAGGAGGGCAGCGCTCTCTCGGCGCTCCCTTTCTGCCGCCGCGGAGAGCGCGGCAATTCGGCCCTGCAGGGCCTCTTGCTCGGCCTGAAGCTCGGCAAGAGCCTGCTCGTTGCGGGCTCTTTCCAGGACGGCCTCATCCTTCTCCTGCTGCAGTCTGGCCATCTCGCCGGCAAGCTCCTGCTCGCGCTGCCTGAGCAAGCGCAACCTCTCGGCGAGTACCGCTTCCTGCTGGGCTGTGCTGGCGAGCGCGCCTGCGATCCGCTCCCCCTCCCGCTTGAGGGATTCAAGTGCCTTGGCTTGCTCCGCCTGCCGCGCTTGCCAGAGTGAAAGAGCAGCCCGCAGTTCCTCGAGCTCCCGCTCGTGTTGTTGGCACCGGAACTGAGCCAAGGCAACTCGCTCTGCAGCCGCCAGTTCCTGTGCCTCAAGCTCAGCCAGGCGCCCACTATAGAGCGCAACGAGCACTTGCTGTAGCTGCGCCTCGAGCGCTGCGGCTTGTCGCGCCTGCTTGGCCTGCTGGGAGAGCCGCTCGAGCTGGGGGCCAAGCTCGGCCAGGATATCCTGCAGCCGCAACAGGTTGGCCTTTGCCTCGGCCAGCTGCGCGAGAGCTGAGTCCTTCTTGGCCTTGTAGAGGGAAAGCCCGGCCGCCTCTTCGATAAGCCGCCGTCGCTCTGCGGCGCTCAAGGACAGAGCCGCATCGACCATGCCCTGGGCGACCACGCTGTAGCTCAAGCGGTCCAGCCCGGCTCGCGCGAGCAGCTCCAGCACCTCCCGCAGCCGCACGCGCGTGCCGTTCAGGTAGTATTCGTTCTCCCCGGAGCGGTAGGCGCGGCGCGTGATGGCGATCTCGGCCAGTTCCAGCGGCGCTGCACCATCTGCGTTGTCCAGGACGAGGGAAGCCTCAGCCATGCCCAGCCGCCCGCGGCCATCTGAGCCGGCAAAGATGAGGTCTGCCGTGCGGCGGCCGCGCAGGAGGCTCAGGGATTGCTCGCCAAGCACCCAGCGCAGGGCATCGGCCACGTTGCTCTTGCCGCTGCCGTTGGGGCCCACGATGGCCGTAATCCCGCCGTCGAAGATGAACTCGGTGCGGTTGGCAAAGGACTTGTACCCCTGCAGGACCAGGCGCTTGAGCTTCATCGGCCGTCTACTCGCTGGCCCTCAAGCCCCCAAACCGCTGCAGCGCTTGCCTTGCAGCCGCATGTGCTGCTGCCTGCTTGCTGTGCCCTTCTCCCTCGCCCCAGACCTCCCCGTCGACGAGGACCTGCACAACGAAGGTGCGCGCATGGTCTGGGCCCCTTTCGGCAACGAGCCGGTAGACAGGTGTAATGCCGAGCCTGCCCTGTGTGAGCTCCTGCAATTGGGTGCGCGGGTCGGTCGGCCCTCGGTGTGCTGTGACGGCGGCAAGCCTATCCTCAAAGAGCGGGAGCATGGTGGAGCGCACTGCCTCCAGCCCGCTATCCAGGTAAAGCGCGGCGACGAGGGCCTCCAGGGCGGCGGCGAGGTTGCTTGGCTTCTGCCGGCCGCCGCTTGCCTCCTCGCCCCGGCCCATGACGAGGGCCTCCCCCAGGCGCAACTGCATGGCCACCGCCGCCAGGGCCTCGGTGCAAACGATTTGCGCCCGCCAGCGCGTGAGCTGGCCCTCTTGCGCATCAGGAAAGCGGCGAAAAAGCTCCTCTGCAAAGACCAGATCCAACACGGCATCGCCCAAAAACTCAAGCCTTTGGTTGTCGGTCACCTGGGCCGGGTTCTCGTTCACATAGGAAGGGTGCACGAGCGCTTCCTGGAGCAACTGCTGTCGGCGGAAGCGATACCCAAGGAGGCTCTCCAGGCGGGCCATCTGCACCTCTTGCACTTGTGCTTTCCTCCGCGGCTGTGCGCCGTTATAATGGGCTGCACGAAGGGCGAAGGAGAAGGGTTGCATACTGTCATCCTCGAGGATATTGTCGCCGGCTTGCGAGCCATCGGCCTGCCACTGGGGGCCACCGTCCTTGTGCATTCGTCCCTCAGCAGCTTTGGCCACGTGGAGGGCGGGCCCGAAGCCGTGGTGGATGCGCTCCTTCAGGCTGTTGGTCCTGGAGGCACTGTGCTCGTGCCGACGCTCACCGGCTCCGCCGCGCTTGGCCCGCAGAACCCGCCCGTGTTCGACGTCCGCCACACCTCGTGCTGGACAGGGCTGATCCCAGAGACGTTCCGCCGCCGCCCGGAGGCGCTGCGCAGCCTTCACCCGACGCACAGCGTTGCGGCGATTGGCCCGCGCTCACAGGAACTCCTGCAGGGCCACGACCTGTGCGACACCCCCTGCGCGGCAGATTCCCCCTACGGCAGGCTGGTGAAGCTTGAAGAAGCCTACATTGCCTTCCTCGGCGTGAATCTGGGCTGCAACACTACCTTTCACCACCTGGAGGAGGAAGCTCGCGTTCCGTACCACCTGCAGCCAGAGCCGGTGCTGGCCACTATCATCGACTATGATGGCCAGAGGCACGAGCGCCGTCTGTGGCTGCACCAGTACGGCGTGCCCCGCAAGTTCGCGCGCCCAGAGCCCTACTTCATCGCCCGCAAGATCGAGAGGATGGGCAGGATCGGCAACTGCACTGTGAAGCTCCTGCAAGCAAGGCCAATGGCCGATTACGTGCGCGCACGGCTGCGGGCCGACCCGTTTTACCTCGTAGGTGGGCAACCCTCTCCCTGAACCGCCGGCCACAGTGTAGCATGCAGCCGACAGGGGAGCAACGGCCGACAGGGAGGAGCCTGCGAGCGTGGTGCAGGCTGAGCTTGCCTCGAGGAGCATGGCTTGGTAGATAAACCGCGGAGGCTCTCTCAAGGGGAGCCCAGTGCTCGCATCAGCCCTGAGCATGAACTCAAATTTCTGGTGGGAGGAAGGCATGGGCAAGGACATCAAAGTCGCCTTTGTCGGCGCGCACCGGGCCAGTTCGTTCTTCCGCGCCTTCCAGCTTCACCCGCGCACGCAGATCGTTGCGCTCTGCGACGTGAACGAGCAGGCGCTTGCCGCGGCCGGGGAAGCGGCGGGCGTGCGCGCGCTCTACACTCTTTACGAGAAGATGCTCGATGAGGCCAAACCGGATGCTGTTGTGGTGGCCACGCCTATGCAGTTCCATGTGCCGCAATCGATTGCCGCGCTGCAGCGCGATATCAGCGTGCTTTGCGAGGTGACGGCAGCGGTGAGCATGGATGAGGCACGCTGGCTCGTGCGGGAGTGCAGGCGCAGCAAGGGCATCTACATGATGGCCGAGAATTACATTTACATGAAGCCAAACGTCCTTGTGAGCGCTCTCGTGGAGGCGGGGCTCTTTGGCGAAACCTACTACGCTGAGGGGGAATACATTCACGAGCTTTCGGCCCTTCACCACACGAGCGATGGCAAGCCCACCTGGCGCTACTACTGGCAGGTAGGGATCAACGGTTGCACATACCCCACCCACAGCCTGGGCCCTTGCCTGCGGTGGATAAAAGAGCGGCCAGAGCGCATAAGTTGCATCGGCTCCGGCCGCTGGACCGACCCGGAGCACGAGATGGAAGATTGCGTCCTGCTCCTGTGCAAGACAAGGAGCGGCAAGCTCATCCGCATCCGCGTCGATATGCTCTCCAGGAGGCCGCACGCCATGACGAACTACACCCTGCAGGGAACAAAGGGCTGCTACGAGAGCGCGCGGCGCGCTGGCGAGGGCAACTGGATCTGGCTCGCCGATTACTGCAAGGACCCCAACGAGTGGTTGCCGCTTGAGGCATTCGAGGCCGAGTACCTGCCGGAGATCTGGCGGAACCCGCCC
>JAPWUW010000346.1 GCA_028275325.1 Anaerolineae bacterium
TTATCCATTACTGCTTTTCGTGCCGCCATGGATAATCTTCTCATTTCTCATTTACCTCCAGATGGAATGGATGACAGACTACACACTCACCGAACCCTTCGTCGCATCGCCTGCCTACCCCTCGTGTCTCCAATTCTTCAAGAGCAGCGATGACGCAGCCAGCATCACCCTGCCAACGGAAGACGTATACACTACCGGCTCGTGCTGCTAGGTCAGTGGGCTTGGCTAGCCCCCAGCTGGTGGACCACCCAGAAGCCAAATCAGGGCGGGTAATCCAGAATATGGGTCTAACCTGTTGGCCACCGATTGCCAACGTGGGCACCAGGGAGGAAATGCCTTCCTGATGGAGAACAGCCGGCGCCAGCAAGTCGAGGCTGAAGTAGATGCCCTCAGGGGGCTGCGCAGTCGCCCTCGGGAAAAGACGCGCCAAATCTCGCCACATGTTTTCGAACACTTCGTTGAAACGTTGCAATCGGGTCCGCAGGCTGCCGAAACCATCGGCATGGATAACCTCAGCCCGCACCTTGCCATAGCCCCGTCGGCGCAAGGCGCCTATAGGTACATTACTAACAGCCTGGCAGAGCTCGCGGACGGTCTCCTCATCGCCGTGAACACGGCCCAAGAAAACGAGTTGGTCACTATGACCTCGCGCGACCAAGGCTGTGGCCGTGTAGAGCATGTTCTCCTGGGCAGCTCGCCGCTGTCGGCTGAGTGCCACTTTGGTCTGGGCATGGTAGCTCAGTTGGCTGCGCGCGTATCTGATTCGCTGCCCATCCCGGTATGCGGTGAAGAAACCCTTCCCCATCTCCAGCCGCTCACCGCACCCTTTGTGATTGCAGCGGGGGGCAAAGGGGACAGCAGCGGGGCCATAAAGCTCGCTCAGGAGAACGTATGCTAGCTCGGGCAGGAGGACATCGACTACACCGTGCCCCCTTTCATCGGGTTCTGGCTCGCTAAGGAAGCCACCTTCTCTCTTGCAAGTGAGCGAACTGAGCAAGAAGGGAGAGGTGTAACAGGTCAGTCGCTCTTCCCTGCTGGGGAAGAAATTCCAGATACGGGCCCTTTCAATGATGCTCCCTATATCATTTCCTTTTCCCTGAGCCAACAGCCAGTCGGCCCAGGCACCACGCAAGACTCGGCCCGGCACGTAAGCGATGGTGGTCAGGAAAGAGGAATCGGCCTTACCTTGGCCGACGATCAGGGGCTCCTCAGTTGTAAGTCTTAGCCAATAGGCTCCCATGCCCTCAGCCTCCTGCCCAAGCGCGCCATTGATCCTGGAGCGCCTGTAGCTCGACCGGCACTTTGTCAAGCACCGCTTCCACCTGCCACTTTCCCAGCCAGCCGAGGCCACGACTGCTGTCAGCGCCCACCGCTGCCACAGTGCAAGCAGCCATTGCTACCAGTGCTGCTGCCTGCAGCGCTGTGCCTACAGATGGGAAGAAGCCTTCAGCAGTCGCCAGCCACTTATTCGGAGGTGCTGTCTCGGTAAAAAAGAGCAGCTTAGGCATAGCTGCCTTGCGGTAACGGCTAATGCCAACGCCGCTGCGGATCGTGGGCCGGCGGTCCCAATCCGCGATGGCATCACTGAAGCGCAGTGGGGCAGGATAGCTTGGATTGCCGAACACCTGGCAGACACAGCAGAGAGAATCGGCCGGGCAGCGGCCACCTGGAGCCGTCCCCAGACAGACCCTATGACCCCAGGCGCGAAGGATTGCTTCAGCGTTGCTGCGCAGTAGGCCCTTCAATGTGGTTGCAGGGATATGGAAAAGGCCTTTACCATCCCGCGGCAGGGCACGATCAGCACCCCAAACCCAGCGATTGCCAGTTGTGTGCAAGGGTGTAGAGGTGGTGATAGCCATTCGCAGTAGCAAGTGGTGCATCAGAATTCCTCCTCGGGCGGCTGGAAGCCAGGGCGCATGGCAAGGAGCTCTGCCAGTTCAAGTACGTCGAGCAACGGAGTGCGGTAACAGTTCTTCCTCTCGTCCACGCTCCAGATGGCGGCGCTGGCGACGCCATTGCCACTTGTAGCTTCGTTGAGTGCGCCCAACCATTTCGTGAAGTCCATCCATTTCTCTTTGTCGCGGCGTGCCATCGTGTAGTGGATGAAGTTCGTTGCTGCTTGCATTCCATGCTGCAGTGCTTCTGCCCAGGCGTGCCTGAGCGACCGCGGCCAGTGAGCGGCCTGCTCGGCCAGCTGCGTGAGCTTTTGCGCTTGTGTCAGCGTGTAAGGGCGAGCCGTCAGCTCTGTCGAATTGTCCAGGTGGTATACATCCATCAGAGGCTTAACTTCTTGGCTGACTATGGGATTGGGCAGCCAGAGGAAGCTAATTGCGCTGCTGGGCGCCCGCTTCTCCGCTTTTGCTAGCTTCTTGGCTTGATTGAGCAGCTCACCAGCCAGCTTCTCCAGAAAACGCATAGGGTAGGTTGGGTTGGCAATGGCGATGCCGCAGGAGGCCGTAAGACCAGGCTCCTCAGGCATCAGGGCCTTCATAGGTGCAGTAAGCCTCTCAAAGTGGGACAGAAAAGCTGTGGCAACTTGCCACGCATAACCTGCCTGGATGATTAAAGTCACGTCATCACCGCCAATGTTGACTATCTCAAAGGGCCAAACCTGTGCATCCTTTAGCGCCTCGCCACAAGTCTCCAACAAGGCTTGGAAGAGGGCATTGCGCACCGCATAAGCGAGAGTCCTTGACAGATTGGCCAGCTCCTCTTTGCTCTTCACATTGCGCATAAGGTCGCCGATGCTATTGCCGTCAGCATATACGAAAGCGAGGTATTTTCGCGGCATGCCCTCTGCCATCTCATCCAAGTCGCTCGGCTGCTTGGCCTGCAAGTCGAGACCATTGCTGATAACGAACTGGCGAAAGTCGAGATTGAAGCTGCCGCGGATTCCGTCCTTGCTGCTTTCATTGCCCGCCTGGTGCCGCCTCAGGCAGACAAAGCACAGGGCCTGCAGCTCGGGCTCCTCGCCTTTCTCCTTGGGGTCGCGCCTCGGCTCGAGCTTCACAGCCGGACGTTTGCCACAGGTCTGGCAGCGTCGGGAGAACGGCAAAGCCTCAAAGAACGGTTGCACGGCTTTCTTTCCTTTTGCTAGGCGAAGTCGCCAGGTGAGCCGGCCCAGCCTGGCAGCGAGACTATCAGCATTGGCTAGCGCTCGGGCGTCCAGAAGGCGCGCCGCCCAGCCGCTATTGGGCAGCGGCTGAGGC